>CBIHRH010000374.1:0-5630 GCA_966212365.1 uncultured Emticicia sp.
GAAAAGGCCGTTAAAATCTTACATCTTGGTACTCCACAGGAAGCAATTGGAAAAATGGTTCTTCTAAATAATCAGACCGAGGTGCTGGTAGCGGGAGTAATTAAAGATTTCTGTTATTCAACTTATGAATTTGCTGTGTGGCCTGTGGTTTTTCAGTACAATCCCAAGCAGTTTCATATACTTTCTATTAAAACAACAGACGCAGTTAATGAGTCAACTTTATTTGCATCTGTTGAGAAAATCTGGAAGCATTATCATCCTTACGATGCTATGGTGTATTCCTGGTATGAAAAAGAATTATACGACCGCTACTTCCCGGGCGAAGATATGAAGTTTTCCGGGCTTACTACCTTAGTAGGTTTTGTGATTGCTATTATGGGCTTGCTTGGGATGGTTACCTATAGCACTGAGAAAAGATTCAAAGAAATTGGGATTCGTAAAGTATTAGGGGCAAGTGCTTCAGAGGTTGTGCGTTTGCTTTCTTGGAGTTTCTTAAAGCTATTATTAATTGCGGCATTGATTGCTTTTCCGGTTAGCTATATATGTAGTGTATTGGTGCTGAATATTTTCACTTTCAATCCGGGTGTAAATGCGGGGTTATTAATTGGTAGTTTCGGATTGATTTTTCTGATTGCTTTATCAACCATTGGTTTGAAAACCTATCAGGCTGCAGGGATTAATCCTGTAGAGAGTTTGAAGGCGGAGTAGGGGCGGGTTTAAAATTTTATAAAGAGTGTTAAATTAACTTAAAGGAAATAAGAATGATTAATTGAGGATGTAAATTCAGGTTTTAATCATTAAAATTTCAAAATTATGTTAAAAAACTATCTGAAAATTTCCTGGCGTAACCTCATGAAACGCAAGTTTTATACCTCGGTTACGGTTTTCGGCTTATCGGTCGGAATCACCTTTGCTTTGTTGATAGGCAGCTATGTGTGGGGAGAACTCAACGTGAATAGCGAACTTCGAAATCTGGATAATCAATACATGATTCAGAGCAAATGGGATAAGGAAAACATGGGTGGAGAGATTACTTCCTTAGGACCCATGGGAAAAGCATTGAAAGAGAATTATCCGGCTCTGGTAGAAAATTATCACCGCTTTGATGCCGTAACTACTATTATTTCAAAAGGAGATAAGGTTTTCAGAGAAGACCTGCAGTTAACAGACTCAACCATGCTTACGATGTATGGCTTCCAACTAATTCAAGGCAATCCTAAAACAGCCTTAAATGAGCCTAATACTGTCGTCATTTCTGCAGATCACGCTATTAAGTATTTTGGTAAAACCGACGTAGTCGGACAAACCTTAAGAATAGAGTCCTTTTCAGGTGAGAAACGGGATTTTATGGTCACGGGTGTGTTTGGTGATATACCTTATAACTCGGTTACTAATCTGGTTACACCAAACCATAAACTTCCGGTTTTAATAGCCTTTAGTAATGCTCAATTCCTGGGTCGCAACGGATATGATTTCTGGAATAATTCCTATATCGTTAATTATATAGAATTAAAAAAAGGAGTCAGAAAAGAGGACTTAGAAAAACCTATGGCGCAATTAATTGCTACCAACGCGTCTAAGGAAATCAGTGATAACCTGCATGCGTATCTGAAACCTTTAAAAGATGTATATTTAGAAGCAAACAATGGGTTGGTAAAAAAGACTATACTCACACTAAGCATTGTGGCTTTATTTATTCTACTGATGGCAGTCGTAAACTTTGTGAATATCTCCATCGGGAACTCTTCGTCACGTTTAAAGGAAATTGGTGTCAGAAAAGTATTGGGTAGCATGAAAGGACAGGTACTGCGCCAGTTTCTTACCGAGTCGGTTATTATCAGTTTATTTAGCTTAGTTGTTTCTTTAATATTATATCAGCTTTTCAGACCTTATTTCTCGCAGATACTTCAAAAGGACATCGTATCAATATTCAGCGCTTCGCTATACTTCTATTTGGGGGCTATTACCTTAAGTCTGTTTATTGGGTTATTGAGTGGTCTTTACCCATCATTGGTACTGGCAAATCTGCCATCGGTTGATTCAATGAAAGGGAAATTGAAATCAGTAAAAGAGAATATGCTTTTCAGACGCTTACTATTGGCTTCTCAATTTACGGTGGCTCTGTTTGTTTTTGGTGGGGCGGCAGTGATTTCTCAGCAGGTAAGTTACTTCTTCAATAAAGATTTAGGATATAATAAAGAAGCAGTTTTCTCGCTTAGGGTTCCTCGTGACTGGTCGCTGAAAGGCGTAGAAAAAATGGAGACTGTCAGGAATGAGATGACAAAACTGAAAGAGATAAAGCAAGGTAGTTTTGCATGGGAGATACCCGATGGTGCCACAGGATTCAGCAGTGCCATCTATAGGGCAGGTCAGGATTCAACCAAAGCCTTTTATGCGCCTACCCTCGTAACAGACGAAAAATTTGCACAAACGTACGAAATACCAATGGCGGCAGGGCAATATTTCCATGCTATACAAGGGACATTCCAACCGAATAGGATCGTATTAAACGAAGCGGCTATCAAGGCTTTAGGTTTTAAAAGTACGCAGGAAGCGATAGGCCAGCAGATAAGAATGCATAATGTTCCCAACCCATTTACGATTGTTGGTGCAACCCGGAACTTCCATTTTGAATCTATGCATAAAGCTATCGGTCCGACAGCTTTTATGCAGGTAAGAGACAATCCCTTTTACCGTTATTTATCATTCAGGCTGAACCCGACGAATCTGGGTGAGGCCATGAAAAACATTGAGAAGAAATGGAGAGAATTGCTGCCGGATGCACCGTTTGAATATACTTTTATGGATGAGACCCTGCAGAAATTGTATCAGTCAGAAGTGCAATTGCAGAAAGCAGCAGAGATAGCTACTACACTGGCTATTATTATTGTGTTGTTGGGAATTTTAGGCATGGTATCGTTGAATATTGTGAGAAGAACGAAAGAAGTAGGTATCCGTAAAGTATTAGGCGCTTCGGGTATCAGCATTGTTTTTCTGTTTATGAAAGAATTTCTGATGGTAGTAGGATTAGCCATAATCATTGCTTTCCCGTTAGCGGTTTTAAGCATGAATAGCTGGTTACAAAATTATGCTTATCGGATACAACTAAGCTGGATTACCTTTGCCTTTGTCGGGTTTGTATTTTTGATAATGGTTGCGCTATTAGTAGGCTTCCAAACCCTCAAAGCAGCAAGGTTGAATCCGGTGAAGAGTTTGAAAATTGAGTAACAGCCGCCCCCGGCCCCTAAAGGGGAGTTGCTTACGCATAATTACTTTTCAGTTTAAATTCCCCTTTAGGGGTTAGGGGCGTGTTTATTATCTAACTTTTAAAAAGTCCCCCTTTAGGGGCTAGGGGTTTATGTTCAAAAACTATTTAAAAATCGCTTTTAGAAACCTGCGGAAGCAAAAGGGTTTCACTTTTATCAACATCGCCGGATTAGCCATTGGGCTTACCTGCTTTTTGTTGATTGGCCTGTATGTAAAGGATGAATTGAGCTACGACCGATTCAATAAAAATGCCGACCGTATTTATCGCGTTACCCGCATTTTTAAATCACAGGACGGTACCGTGAGCCTGCATTTAGGACATGTGGCGCCGGCTTTTATGCAGTATTTTAAAAGCGATTTTTCAGAAGCGGAGCAAATTACCCGTTTATTTGGTCAACAATCTGTAATCCATCGACCTGAGAGTCCTGAAAAAAAATATCAGGAGCAACGCATGTATTTTGCTGAGGAAAACATTTTTAAAGTGTTTTCTATTGATTTGCTGCAAGGTAATCCTGATAAGGCATTGGGTGAACCATTCACGGTTGTCATATCGAAGCCTATGGCAGAAAAGTATTTTGGTAATGAAGACCCCATAGGAAAATTACTGAAAGCCGATAGTAAATATGAGTTGAGAGTTTCGGGTGTATTTGAACCTCTGCCAACACAATCGCATTTTCATGCCGATTTCCTGTTGTCAATGAATACCTTGAATGATGACAAAATTTATGGCAAAGATAATATGAATCAGGATTGGGGTGGCAACAACTTCGCTACCTATTTCATGATGCCTAAAGGCTATGATATGTCAAGAATAACCAATAGAATGAAATCGTTTCTTGACACGCATTTACCAGTATATGATGGCAGAAAAGGCTCTCAATACTCTGACCTGACTTTCCAGAAACTAACCGATATACACCTATACTCACACTTAGATTCAGAGCACGAAGCGAACGGAAATATCAAATATGTATATACTTTCTCAGCGATTGCCTTTTTTATCCTGCTGATTGCCTGTATTAATTATATGAACTTAGCAACTGCGCGTTCGGCAGGAAGAGCTAAAGAGGTGGGACTTCGCAAAGTAGTAGGGGCTATACGTTCGCAACTGATAGGTCAGTTTCTAAGTGAGTCATTACTATTGACTATTGTCTCTTTAGTTATAGCATTAATAGCCACCGTTCTATTAATTCCTGTGCTGAATGATTTTACCAATAAGACACTGACTTTTACGAGTTTATTAGATTATAGAATCATTTTGCTGATTCTGAGTGCTATCTTCTTTACAGGAATTTTAGCAGGTAGCTATCCTGCCTTCTTCTTGACGGCTTTTCAGCCGGTGGAGGTATTGAAAGGGAAAATAAAAAATGCGATGAAGAATGGTCGCCTGAGTCAGGTTTTGGTGGTTTTGCAGTTTTCAATTGCCTGTATCCTGATTATCAGTACAGCTATTATCTATAAACAATTGAGCTTCATGCTTACCCAAGATGCCGGATATAAGAAAGATCAGGTATTGGTGATGCGTGTAGGCAATGATAATTCGGTTGATTTTGAGAGTTTTAAACAGGAATTGAAACGCCAGGCAGGTGTGAAAAATGTAAGCCATTCTTCAAGAACGCCAACGGGTCGTTTGCTTTATTCACAAGGGGCAAAAGTGGCAAAGGGAGATTCTCTGGCTCAAACCAGCACTGAAATTAAAGCGCTATCCATTGACCACGACTTCTTATCCACTTACCAGATAAAATTAGCGGCAGGGAGAGATTTTTCAAGAGATTTCAAATCAGATGATTCAGCAGCTTATATTCTGAACGAAGCAGCTGTAAAATCAATTGGCTGGAAAAATAATGCTGATGCCATAGATGAAGTATTTGAATATGGAGGTCAGAAAGGTAAGGTAGTAGGCGTGGTAAAGGATTTCCATTTTGAGTCTTTGCATCAGAAAATCGTTCCAATGGTTATGTTTATCAATAAAGGCTGGCGGAATTGGCTTTCAATAAATATGGCTGCCGGAGATTTCCAGAATACCATTGCCAGTATTGAAAAGACATTTAAAACCTATATGCCGAATACGCCATTCAGCTACCAGTTCTTAGATGAGCGTTTCAATAATCAATATCAGGCCGAACAGAAACAAAGGTCATTATTCATGATTTTTGCAGGTATTTCTATCTTTATTTCGTGCCTGGGCTTATTTGCTCTGGCTGCATTTATGGCGGAGCAACGCCGCAAAGAAATAGGGGTTCGCAAAGTATTAGGAGCATCGGTAGGAAGTATTACCACTTTACTTTCAAAGGATTTTATCAAGTTGGTAGTAATTTCTATCCTGGTTGCCTCACCAATTGCCTGGTATGCCATGAATAGCT
>CBIHRH010000375.1:0-5622 GCA_966212365.1 uncultured Emticicia sp.
CAACTCAGTGGCATTTCTGGTGTCAATCAGGGCTTTTGCAAGCCATTCTTTATGTAATTGCAATGAGTCGACCAGCACTTTATTGGTTTGCTGCAGGGCTTTGGTTTGCTTTTCGAACTGGTCGCGTTCTTTGAGTTTTTTAAACGCATGTTGCAGCCAGAGGGTGGCGGCTACTATGCCTAGGATGCCTGCTCCTATTATGATTAGTTTCAGCTTATTCATCTTTTTTTGGTTCAGTTAAAGTTTCAATATCTTTTCCTCCGTTACCAACAAATTGCTCCACTTTCTCGACCACCGAGGCTGGGGTACGGATACCAAAAGTCTTTGTCACGTTGTTTTTGATTGACAAAAACTCGATTCCGGCAAAGAACAGGATGGTGGTCATCATCGGTACATTCAGATAATAGGTGTCAATGACGGTTTCGCCGTCTTTGATATTCATCAGAAAAAGCATCATGGTGAATGTCCAGAGTGCCATCAGAAAGGTGATATAGCCCAGTACTTTTTTGACGAATTTATCTTTCAATACCTTATAATCGTAGTTCTGGCGGCTTTTAGCCAGTTTAATACCCGACCAGGTATCGATGCTTATCATGATAAACAGGAAAACGAACAGGATGCCGTCTACCTGCCACGATTGCAGAACGAATTTCAACAATGTTGAAAGCAATGCCAGAAATGAAACCATATAAGGATGGTTCATGAGCTGGTCTTTCAGCTGTAATAATGTAGATTTCATGGTTATAAAATTGTGTGGATAATATGTATTTAAGTGGCCATCAGTACCTGAGATGAGCATGCCCGGCACCTGATGTCAATAAAAGATAGGTATCGTGAGAATTTTCCATGGCAGTTGTTTGTGTGGATTCGTGAAAGTCTTTTACAGCTTTATTTTTTTATATAGAACTAATAAGTGTTTCGCAGGGGTATTCACTAACGAAATTCTATATAGAAAACTGACTCTATTTATGCGTGTCTTTCGATGGCTCCGGTGCAGTAAAATACAATTTAGCCTCGCGTTTTCTTCGATTTGTCAAGCCCTTTGATACCACCTTTTTCCCTTCTTTAGTTACTTTGTTCCATTTCAGAAATTCAGTCTTGATGGTCTGGTCGCTCTGATTGGCAATTACTTTTTTCTTTAAGGTTGATTTATTAAAACCCGTCTTACCTATATTGTAGATAAAAGACGCCAGCGCATCATATTGATTCTGGTTAAGGCCCTCGGGGATATGTGGGGCAAAATCCTGATTGAATATATGCAGCAGCAACTCGCTTGCCTGTGGTTCCGTTATCGGCGCATCTGTTCTGGCTACTTTAATTCCATCCGGATAGTAAGTTGAGCCATACCCGATTGTCCAGACACCCACAATGTCCTGGTAGGGCTTTGCTCTGAAAGCCTCTGATGACTTTATCTCCTTTAGTCCGTTTTCTGATAGGTGCATGTTTCTATGGTTTTCCGTTCATGTTTATCTTAATTGCCCTCATATATGCTGGCATTTCTCTTAATCCGGCGGGATGGAGGGTATATATATCCTGCTGATGAACCCCCACATCGCTCCGGTAGATTCTTCGCTCATGTCCGTCGTCACTCCAGGGGTGATGTATCCAGAAATCGACTATCATATTTCCCTTACTCACTAATTTAATCTGATATGTCCTATTAACGGGCAGATAAATATTACAATCTTCGTTCAGTCCTGAAAGATACTGTTTATCAGGATGATTATTGCCATAAGGGCCACCTAATCTACCTTCAATACTTGTTTC
The DNA here is from genome assembly GCA_966212365.1 of uncultured Emticicia sp. Taxonomy (GTDB): domain Bacteria; phylum Bacteroidota; class Bacteroidia; order Cytophagales; family Spirosomataceae; genus Emticicia. Next base: position 1,768 of record CBIHRH010000375.1, read on the forward strand.
TTTCTGTATTACTCGCACCCATACTTTCCCTGATAAGTCGGTAATTTCATAATCAACTTTACTTCGTCTGCTACCGATGTTTTCGCCAAGACTGATGCTGTGTGTGGCCAGCTGTATATTCAGCCTTTCGTCGTTCTTAATTTTCAAACTTTCATCAGCCAGAAAAATGTCTGAAACTCCCTCATATCCCCCTATTTGTAATCTCACCATTCCTGCCGGTACTTCATTAGATGGGGTAGGGGTAGAAGATTCTAAAGGGGGTGGCGGAGCTGCCTCAATACTTTCCGGATGCGGTACAAAATCATAAATATTGGGCGAAATGTGCTGGGTAGGAGCAAATCCCACTAATTCTATTCCGCTGTTGGCTTCGATGACCCGACCAATGGTGGCGTCATCGATAAACACTTTTATGCTATTGATTTTGTAATAGGTATCAATACCATCACCTCTCCGAAACACCAGAAAGGCATTGGTAGCGTCTTTGGGAATTAAACCTTGTGCAATTGACAAAAGGCTGATGAAGGTAAATATCCCTGAAAATAGGAGCTTTTTCATGTGTTTTTAGTCGAAAAGTTGTTTGCGTTTTATGGCCAAAGGTTATTATTGATCTTAATTAATCGTTGATTAATATTCGATTGTGTCAACTGATTTCCATATATCCTGATAGTTTCTGAGGTTCCGGCCAAGGTATTTGATTTACCCTCATTATAGATTAGTCCTCCCGGGGCATTACCGTCGGCGTGATATACATCGAACCTACAGGGCGCATCAACCACTGTAATAGTAATATTATAATAATCAGAAGATGAAGATGGCAATGGCAACCAGAAACGACAATCTTCAGCGAGGTTTGGATTATTAAGGAACCTGTATTCCGGATGATTATTGGAATAGTTGGTAGTTCCCTCACTCGTATTTACCCCAAATTGCTGCACTACCTTCAGCCACTTTACGCCAGAGCTATGCGTAATCTCAATTGTGCTTTTGGTTTTGGCTATTCCGGTAGGATAAGTAATACCAAAAGCCGTGAGTATTATCGGGAATCTGGTTGAGTTATAGTTCTGCTGGAGTGTCGTATAGGGTTTTCCGGTGTTTTCATCTTCAAGACTTCTGAACCCGTAATATGAGTTCTTAATGTCTTCTTGTCTGATATAATACCGCTGATTATCCTTCACCTGAAAGCCAAACGGATAGTCGGCGTCTCCCAATGGTGCTGTTGAATTAGTAAACGTAATATTAATACGGTTGTCGGCTCTGCCACCTCCATAACTCCATTTCTGGATACCTCCGGTTTTATGCCCGCTATATAACAATTCGCCAAGATTGATGGCTGCTGAACCATTCACTATGGCTGCGCGTTTGTTGCTGTTATCTCTGAGAAACTCAGGGCTAAGGGCGTTGAAAACAGGCATTAGTACACTGGTAAACCATAAATCCTGATAGGGCCCACCGATAAACAAAAGGTCTTTTACTCCATTGGCAATGGCATCAAGCCCCGATTGAATCATATTGGTTTTTACCACTGAATAAGACAAAGGAGGATTCCCACTGCCGCCATAATCAATATGATGCAATTCGGTCATGAGCTTTTTAGGATAATTCTGCACATAGTCTAATGTCAGTGAAGTTTCATCCTTCCGGTTGTCGGAAGCAAAGGCGGTTTTCAATCCATCGCTTATTTGTCCCCACTTGATTACATCATAAGTGGCGCGCAATGGCACCAACTCATCATTAGGTGATACCCCACCAAACGACAGGATAAATTTAATATTGGTGCTATAGACACTATTGGCGGCTGTAACGGCATTCTTACAATCGCTGGCAAAATCATATAGCATGCTTTCTCGGAAGAGATACCAGTCAACTCCTCTGCGTGAAGCAAAAACGGTATTCAATCCTTCTACATCCAAGGTTCCTTGTGGTAATCCGGTATTGGGGGGCTCAATCTGACTTGTAGTGCTATGATTAATACCCCAGGCGTTATTAAGGGCTGTAAGATTCGAATAATAATTCGGATTTGCAGTAGAAGAGAAAAGCCACGTCCTGAATGCTGCTTTAGTAACAGTTGAGTAACCAACTATCGTTTTATAAGGATTGCCTGAGCCATTATCATAGTTTAAGCCATATTCGGCCTGTTGAGTTATAACCGGCATAATATATTTAAATCGACTCCCAAGCCTATTGGCATAGTAATTAGTTGCTTTTGTAAAAAAATCCAGCATCATACTACGACCAGAGCCTGAGTTTTTATCTGATAGTGGCGCATGAGCATCACCGTAACCCTCAATTCCCAGGTCATTATTCCAGCAATCTTTTTCATTGTTTGCTGTGCCCCAGAAATTAACTATTCTCTCTGCATCCATTTTTAACCAGATCATCAAGCTGATTTTGACATTCGGATAGGTGTTTTTTACATAATCAACGGCCTGGTTTTGTTTATCCCATGCGGTCCCTGACGGTGTCTGTTGGTCAGTCCATCTACTAAAAACATCACTCCAGAGAACCGGAATCAGTATATTAGTAGCACCTAGCGAAACGAACGAGTCAACACCTGATTTAAATTGCCCCAAATCCCGAAATGGATACATATTCATATAAGACAGATACTTGGTAGTAGGCCAGGCATCTACAAAGGTGCCATATCCGACGGGCTTATTAGTTAAAGCCAGGGTATCTGTGGCATAAGTGGTGGTGCCACTCATGATATTAGCCCGATAGTCGGTTATTTCGCCGCTACTATTGGTTGGCAACCAATAGTATTGAGTAGCGGCAACGCTACTTGTATTGATTATCCGACGTTTGAATAATCCACAGTAATTCGTGCCGCTATCTTTAAGAACAATCCCCTGAAATTCAGGTTTTGAAGTAGCCATTTTAAGCTTTTGTTTTCTTTTCTGTGTCGATAAATACTAAGAGCATTTGTGCTTTGGTAAGATTGGGCATTGATTCATGCTTTTCGATGAATTCTTTTACCATGCTTTGGTCTGACTGGTCTAAGTCGATAACCTCTCCGCGATGTAGTTTGGTAGCCATTTCCCAATACTTTAATGCATTACCTTTGGTGCTGATAGCCAATTGGTCGGCCAGGATTTTGCCCATGTTTGAGCCTTCGATAACTGTTCCGTCTAAGCCGACGATTGGTTGATTAAAATCAAGTTTCATTTTTTTGTTTTTTTGGTTGTTAATCTGATACTAATACTAATTTTCTTGCACCACCTCCATTTTGAATTTGAAATCGTAAGTACTGATTGTCAGGGAAAGAATTAGCTCCACTGAAATCTATTTCAACTGGAAGATTAGTTGAGTTTGTAATATATATTCTATCACTTGCAATATGGAGTTCGTTTTTAGCCTGAAGAGTCAATATATCTTCACTAAAAATTCCAAGTATCTTTTGTACGGGTGCTGTGTAAGTTAGTGCCCTGTAGACTATTCCAGTGTAAGAATTATCCCAGAATACTCCCTTGCCAAGTGGTAAAAGAATATCATTGCTTACATTTCCTCCATTCCATGACGAAGCTCCTCCGGAAATCATATCAACAGTAGCAATTTTCTGTCTTGTACCATCCAGTTTTTTATGATAGAGATAACCATCCACATCCAGCTGTAATCCAAACTCCTTAATTGTATCTGTTGCATCATTAGCATAACCGTGAAGTCCCAGGGCAATACCTGCAACTGAGTTTGTGTAAATAAATGAATCTGCATAGGTTTTACCTGAGTCAGAGAACATCTGAAAACCTCTTTCTCCCGCAATGTCTTCAAGCATAATGAGATTATTTTTATCCTGAAGTTCACCAGTATTGAGGTATGCACATTCGTTTGAGCTACAGTTCTACTTGATAAATTGGTGGT
>CBIHRH010000376.1:0-5606 GCA_966212365.1 uncultured Emticicia sp.
TAAAAGTAATCGCTGGATAAATCTTATACTTATTTTAATAGGTACTGGCCTGTTTATTAAAGATTGGGGTTGGGCAAGTGGAATTTTGCTGGCCTTATGTATATATATGTTAGCTATTGTAGCCTTACAACTGGCATTGGTTGTCAGGGAGCATCTCAGCAGTAAATCCTAAAACTATTATTTATCTTATTACCCTTATGCCTGCTAAAAAGGAATATCTAACCAGCCCTGGCCAACGAGCTATTAAAATCGCAACCGCTATTTTAGGCGGATATTTTCTATCAATTACATTTCATCTATTCATTGCCACTTTACTGCCAACCGAAGGGCGGGACATCGTGATGCTTACCTCAACATTTACATTGTTCTTGTTGTGGGGTATTCTGATGATTCTGCCCTTTTTGTCTAAAAGTGCCTGGAAAATATTGGGCTTATATATTTTACTGACTATTATTTTTTCAATCATTATCTACCTTACTCGCTGATTATCATGAAACTAAGCGGACTACCCAACAGAGCTTATAATATTGTATTTCATACCCATACTGTTTCGGGTATCGTTATCAGCTTCGCCTTATATGTGATATTTTTTGCGGGTGCATTCACGCTCTTTCGCGATGAGTTTTATCAGTGGGAAGATGTTAAGGCCAGACAACCTATTACAAAGGCTGTCAACTACGATGCTTTGGTTGAAACCCTGAAAAAAAAACAGCCAAATTTTAATCTGGACGATGATATGTATTTGTATGTACCAACCAAACACAAACCTCGTGTAGGTTTCTTTGGGCATACAACAACCAAAGATAAAAATGGAGAAGACCATTTCCATGGAGAGTACTATCCACAAACCAATGAATTAAATATAGGAGAACCACCGACAACTATCGGTGAAACCCTTTATCGTCTCCATTTCTTTGACCAGGTTCCTTTTTATATAGGTCGCTATATTTCTGGTTTTGTAGCTTTATTCTTCTTATTTGCCGTATTGACAGGTGTGTTAATCCATTGGAGAAATATTGTGAGTAAATTCTATGGCTTCTCGTTAAAAGGCTCATTGAAACAAATCTGGACAAGCTCACATACTGTCTTCGGTTTATTAGGCCTGCCTTTTCAGTTGATGTATGCCATTACAGGAGCCTACTATATTTTATCTATTTTGATATTATTACCGGTAGTCTTTATCTTCTTCGGCGGTGATCAGAAGAAAGTACTTGCCATGCTAAGACCTAACGACGCAGTCGAACTGAATGAAAAATCTCCTTTTTCTAATAAAAACATCACTATCAATCAAACCTTAGATAATATAAGAGCCCAGTATCCAGGTTTTGAGGTTCAGACTGTCAATATCAAACATTATAACCGTGAAGATGCCCTCTTATCTGTTTATGGCAAAGACCCATCCTATTTTTCAGGAGACGGTGCTATGGCTATTAGTTTGAAAGACGGTAAAGTACTGGCAGAAATGATGCCCGGCAAGAAAACCTATGTGCAATCGGTATTATATGGTATCGCAGGAGTGCACTTTGCCACTTTTGGTGGAATATTATTAAAAATCGTATACTTCTTCCTCGCCATTGTTACCTGTTTCGTAATTATCAGTGGTGTATTATTATGGAAAGAAGCGCGGAAGAAGAAAAATTATACCACCAGGCAGAAACTATTCCATCATCGTGTAACAATGAGCTATCTGGCTATTTGCTTCGGCTTGTTTCCGGCAGTGCCAATCTTGTTTATGGCAGAACGACTCATTCCGGGCGCTATGGAAAACCATGTAACTTTGGTTAACAATACATTTTTCATATCGTGGTTAGTCTTAACCATTATTGGTCTATTCTGGAAAACAGAGGCGAATCTTACCCGTAATTATTTATACGCAGGAGGCGTTCTTTCTTTAGGAGTACCTTTAGCCAATGGCATCACCACAGGTGATTGGTTCTGGAAAACCCTTACCAATCAACAATACTTTGTAGCAGGCACAGATTTGGCTTGGCTAGTAATTGGTGTAATATGTGTTGGTATAGCTTTTAAATTCTTGAAAAAGCCAATTGATATGATTGAATCGATTGTAGCTTATGACGAAACGGTTGTGAAGAGATAATATTGATAATATCTCTCAAGAAGGGAATAAGTAAGTCTAGCTAACGAAATCCCGTAGGGATTAAAAACAAAAATGAAGAAAATTGCACTATACAAAGTATTACCTGTAATTATTGATTAAAATGAACTGATGGGTATAATTTTTCCGTTATTTTAGCAGATATGATTCATTCTCAGGAAAAGAATTTGTTGAATCATACGAGTTTATTGCTAAAATATTATGGAAACCTTAGGATACATAGCTGGTATATTAACAACAGTTGCTTTTGTGCCGCAAGTGCTACAAATCTACAAAACGAAATCTGCGAAGGACGTGTCTTTGGCCATGTTCCTGATTTTTACTTTAGGAGTTATTATGTGGTTGGTTTATGGTATTAAAGTCAATGCCTTTCCTGTTATCGCCGCCAATGGTGTAACACTGATACTTGCCTTAGTTATCTTGTTCTTCAAATTCAAGTATAAAAATCACTCGCTGAAATAATTTTTCTTAGAGTTAGTTCTTCTTTATTTAAAATCAAAATTTTCCTTCAATTTTGAACAGGCATTTCCATGTCTGAATTTTCCATTATTTTTGATAATCTTATAATCTATTACCTTTGATGTACGAAGGTTATTTGCATGTATATCAACGGTAATTATTATCGCTAGACTGGTTTAAATGCGATTTTTTACATTAATTATCCCCAGAATATTAGTTGTGAAATAAAAAACCAAAAAAATAATTGTAAATTTGACACTTAATAATTTACTTCGCATCATATTTTAAAATTATTCATATTCAACCGAGCAGAAATCATGACAAAATTGAAAGTTACGATAGGTGAAAAAGAATACTTTCCATTCATTAAAGAACCTATTGCTTATGAGGGAAAAGAATCTAATAATTATTTAGCGTTTAAATACTACGATGCCAACAGAGTGGTAGCGGGCAAAACAATGGCAGAACACCTACGTTTTGCAACGGCTTACTGGCACACCTTCTGCGGAACCGGTGGTGACCCATTCGGCCCGGGTACAAAAGTATTCCCTTGGGACTTAAACAGTAGCCCTATTCAGGCAGCCAAAGATAAAGTAGATGCTGCTTTCGAATTCATGACTAAGTTAGGTACACCTTTCTATTGTTTCCATGATATTGACATTGCCCCTGAAGGCAATTCGCAAAGTGAGTTTGAAAAGAATGTTCAAACCATTGTTGCTATAGCCAAACAAAAGCAAGCCGAAAGTGGTGTGAAATTATTATGGGGTACAGCCAACCTGTTTTCTCATCCACGCTATATGAATGGCGCATCTACCAATCCTGATTTTGCGGTAGTTGCCCACGCAGGTTTACAGGTAAAAAATGCCATTGATGCAACCATCGAATTAGGTGGGGAAGGATACGTATTCTGGGGAGGTCGCGAAGGCTATATGTCATTATTGAATACAAATACTAAACGTGAGATTGACCATTTAGCGCAATTCCTGACTATCTCTCGTGATTATGCACGTAGCCAGGGCTTCAAAGGTAAATTCTATATTGAGCCGAAACCTTGTGAACCATCAAAACACCAATACGATTACGATGCGCAAACAGTAATTGGTTTCTTACGTAACTATGGTTTAGATAAAGATTTCCAAATCAACGCAGAAGTAAACCACGCTACATTAGCAGGTCATACCTTTGCACACGAACTACAAATGGCTGCCGATGCAGGTATGTTGGGTAGCATCGACGCCAACCGTGGCGACTACCAGAATGGCTGGGATACTGACCAATTCCCGATTGATTTGTTTGAATTGACAGAGGCTATGTTGGTAATCCTTGAAGCAGGTGGGTTCACAACCGGAGGTATAAACTTCGATGCTAAAACCCGTAGAAATTCTACTGACCTTGAAGACATCTTCATTGCACATATTGCAGGGATGGATGCTTTTGCAAGAGCTTTATTGATTGCCAATAACATTCTTGAAAAATCAGACTACAAAAACCTACGTACGAAACGTTATGCCTCATTTGATGGTGGCGATGGCGCGGCTTTTGAAGCAGGTAAATTGTCATTGACTGATTTGAGAGGTATTGCGCTAAGAGATGGTGAGCCGGCACAAATCAGCGGTAAACAAGAGTTATTTGAGATGATTATCGATCAGTATATCTGATATTGCTATATATTATAAACGAAGCCCTGTAAAATAGAATTTACAGGGCTTTTTATATTAATTTTCAATTAATTAACGGTTTGCAATTGTCAATCCAAATATTTTCCGTAATTTTGCTTGGCAAATAAGAAAACGAAAATTATTTGCTATGTTAGATTCTTCAAAGTTGCTTTACGAAGCACTCACTTACGACGACGTTCTCCTCGTTCCGGCTTATTCAGAAGTTCTTCCCCGCGATACGCAAACGAAAACTTATCTGACCAAAAATATACAATTAAATATTCCTCTCCTTTCAGCAGCGATGGATACTGTGACAGAGTATGAAATGGCTATTGCAATGGCACAGGAAGGGGGTATCGGTATCATTCACAAAAACATGACCATCGAACAGCAAGCCGAGCAGGTACGCAAGGTAAAACGTTCAGAAAGTGGCATGATCATCGACCCTATTACGCTAAGTGAACATGCTACTATAGGTGATGCCTTGCGTTTGATGGCAGAGTTTAGAATTGGAGGTATTCCGGTGATTGATGAAAATCATAAATTAAAGGGTATTGTTACAAACCGGGACCTAAGATTCCAGACTGAAATGGCTAAGCCTGTGGTTGATATAATGACTAAAGAAAATTTGATTGTAGGTCATGAAGGTGCTGGTTTGGCAGAGGCAGAAGAAATTCTGAGAAATTATAAAATCGAAAAGCTTCCGATTGTTGATAAAAACAATCGTCTTATCGGCTTAATCACCTATAGAGACATTCTGAAAAAGAAAGACCGCCCGAATGCAGCTAAAGACCGTTTAGGTCGCCTGATTGCCGGAGCAGCCGTAGGTGTAACCGCAGATATTGAAAAACGTGTAGAAAGCCTGATAAAAGCAGGAGTTGATGTAGTAAGTATCGACACTGCCCACGGTCACTCAAAAGGCGTAATAGATACTTTAAAGCGTATCAAAATCGCTTTCCCGAAATTAGATGTGATTGTAGGGAACATTGCCACTGCAGAAGCTGCAGAAGCCTTAGCAATAGCTGGCGCAGATGCTATTAAAGTAGGTGTAGGCCCGGGTAGTATCTGTACAACCCGTATTATTGCTGGTATCGGGATGCCGCAATTATCTGCCGTTGCCGATTCTGCTATGGCAGCTGCCAAATATGGCGTTCCTGTCATTGCTGATGGTGGTATCCGTTTCTCAGGTGATATTACCAAAGCCATTGCCGCAGGTGCCAATACAGTGATGATGGGTTCATTATTAGCCGGAACAGAAGAAGCACCAGGTGAAATGGTTATTTACGAAGGACGTAAATTTAAAACCTACCGTGGTATGGGTTCAGTGGAAGCCATGGAAGATGGTTCAAAAGACCGTTACTTCCAGGATGCCG
>CBIHRH010000377.1:0-5606 GCA_966212365.1 uncultured Emticicia sp.
ACCTTACCTCCGCCAACACCATTGGCGCAGGCGCTACCCAATATTCTCTCGTGCAGAATACCGGACAAATCTCTAAAATCCGTCAACGTGAAGAGCGTTACCTGAGCGTAGCCGCTCCGGGTACCATCGGCGCACCTCGTGCCTTGTGGGTAGAAGAAACCGACGAACAGGGAGTGCCGGTATTCATTGCCGAGGGGGAGACCAAAACCAGAGTTTCGGTAAAATACGTGGAGAAAGTGGCTGAAGTACGCAAAATTGCGGTCTACGGCAAAGTGACAACCGAAATGCTTGCCGATTTGCCCCAGCTAATCTCGTACATCCAGAATAATATGGCCAAACGTCTGTCGGTAAAAACTGAAGACCAGTTGATTGATGGCGATGGTGTTGACGATAACCTATATGGCTTAACGCATTACGCCACGCCTTTCAGCGCCGGAGATTTAGCGGCACAAATTCCGATGGCGAATGAGTTGGATGTTATCAGAGCCATTGCCTTACAGGTAGAATTAGCCTATGGTATCGGCAATGCCTTATTCATTAACTCGGCTGACTGGGCAAAAATCCAGTTAATCAAAGATACCGACGGACACCCGATCTGGAAAGAATATGAAGTAGCCGGCACAGGGCGTGTAGTCATCAGCGGTTTAGAGATTATCCCGACCACAGCCATCGCCTCAGGCGAGTTTGTAGGTGGTGATATGTCGGTGGTGAATGTCTTATACCGCGAAGGCTTAACCGTACAGATTGGTTTATCCGGTGATGACTTCATCAACAACAAAAAAACCATCCTGGTGGAGCAACGTTTAGTGCAGTTCGTTAGCGGGAATGATACACAGGTTCTGGTGAAAGGAACCTTCACGGCAGGGATTGCTGCGCTGAATAAGGTGGGGTAAATTGTTTGGGGGATATATCCTATTCTCCTTTCCATAATCCCTCGTTCACCGAATAAATTCGGTGGCTAAGATAACATAGGATTATTTTTTATGTAAGCGGACTTAAGTCCGGCGATGTCTGTAGAAAAAAATCCTTTGTTGTCTTAGGCGGTGAATTTATTCACCATGCCCCTGGAGATTAATTATACCCAATGACAATTCGCATGTAAAACACAAATCAAAAAATGAAAAAACTAATCACAACCATAATATTTCTGGTGATTTCGATAGGTGCTATGGCACAGGCAAAACTCAAGCCCACACCAACTACGGGCTTACTGACAAATGCTTCTTATGCCTATGCCAGTGTCTACGCGCCTATCAAATCAACCGGATTCAGCCCAACGGCCGTTACGATTCAGTTGAATCTGGCCAAAGGCACAGGGACACCCGCCGGATACGCCAGTATTCATGGCAGTGTAGATGGTATCACCTATGAGAAAATAGGGGCCGACAGCGTAGCCATCAGCAATACCAGTACACAAGTAAAAATCTGGAAACTGACTACCCATGCTTATCCCTATTACCACGTCAGGCTGATAGGATCAGGCACACAATCAACGGCATTTAATGCCTGGATTCATGTGAATTAGAGCAGAAAACAACCCCATCCCCAGCCCTTCCCCAACAATGGGGAAGGGAGGAGAGCAAACAAAAGTTCAAAGAAGAAGCACAAAAAATCCAACTTGCAGATTAAAGAATAGATTCCACGTATAGTGTTTTCCGTCTCCTCCCCATTGTTAGGGAGGGTTAGGGTGGGGTTGAGTTTAAACAATAACAACAATGAAATCTGAAATCACTGAAAGAATCACGCGGGGTATGTCGGTACAATTAACCGATGCCGATAGCTTTGAAGAGCCTGTAAGCCTTTCAGAAATCAAACGATTTATCAGCATGGATGCCAGTTTGGGTGTGCATGATGATACGCTGAATGCCTTAAATACAGCCTGCAGAAGGCTTGTTGAAGATAAACTGGGTATATCACTGATACCGCGGTCGGTTGTAGTCTCTTGGAGAGAGTTCTACGATTTTTCAAAGCTCCCCTACCTACCTGTAGATGCAGCAGGTGTTATCGCAGTAACCGATTTATTGGATGCTGAAATAGCAGAAGAAGCCTACGAATTGAAAGGTGTAGGGGGCTTTTTAACACTCGTTGGAGATTTCGCTGAGGGTGTAAAGGTCAGTTATCAGGCCGGAGGGCAGGATATTGACCCAACCCACCAACAGATGATTAAAAGTATGGTGTATGAGGTATTTGTCAACAAAACACCTATGCACAAAGCATTAGCCATGCACGTAAACGCATTACCGATATGAATGCTGAAACATTAGTAGAAACCACCAACCGGGCAGGACAAAAGCAAGTTGCCGGAACAAAAGTAAAACTTTCAGCCGGGGTGTTGAAAAGCTATGTCGAGCGAGGGATTGTGAAAGAACTCAAAGGCAAGCCCCGCACCAAACAACTGAAAATGGGTGGTGTACAAACCAAAACACAAGCATAATCATGGCAGGCTTAGCATTTACCGAAGAAATCAGGTTTTATACCGCAACGGTATCAACCGATAACCAAGGTGGTAAGACCCGTACAGGCGAAGTCCTGAGCTTAAGCACATTGGCAAGTATTCAGGAGAAAACCCTGCCACGGAGCAATGCTGACGGACAGCTCACATTCAACCAGACGCTGACAGCCGAAATATGGAAGAATCCCGCTTTTACGCCTACCGAAACCACACAGGTAGAATGGAAAAACAGGCGATATACCATACGCGCTATTGCCGAGAATGATACGCACACCAAGCAGGTATTAACACTGGTTGCGAGGATTTAAAATTGAGTGATTTAGCGGCGGATTGCTAAATCACTTATTCACTCAATCACAAAATTCCCATGAAAGACGCCACCAATTACATCCTCAGCGAGTTTTTCAGGTTGCTCAATGGAAATATCAGCTATGAGGGTACGCCTGTAAAAGTATTTGCCCTGGAGCAGGATGAGGCTGACACCGATAATCTATTCATCAGGCTATACGCTGCTCAAACGACTGAGTTTAATACCAAAACGAATTTTGGAAGCAAGGTCTATATCAACCTCGACATCGTGAATCGACTGTCGGGTGGTGAGCGCACAGAGCATAAAGTAAATGATGTAGCCAACAGTATCGGGCAGTTGATTCTGCCTACACCTTCAAGCACGGGACTGTCAAACAGCACCGAGTTTCAGCTAGTCAATGTAAAAGCAGGCGGCCCTTCGGTCAGTCTCAGCGATAGAAGTAATACCGATTTAATTATACGTAAAATTATCACATTTGAAGTAATCGTAAACCAATTATAATATGTCACAATTAATAGGTCAAAAGTACAGACTCGAAATCAACACAGGTACATCCGGCTCGCCAGCCTGGAAAAAATTCAAGCACGAAATAAGCTTCGACATTTCTCATTCGTCTGAAAAAGTAGAAGTATCAAGCAAAGACACCGGCAAGCACAAAGATTATATCAAAACTCTGCTTGACTCTACTGTCAATTGTACCGCCAGAGAAGACACTACTCCGGGCACAGGCTTCGTATCATATACAGACGTATATGGGTACTGGTTAAATACCCAGGCCGACACCAATGGTGGCAAATACGGCATGCGTATATTCACTGACGAAGAAGGAGGCTACACTCTGGCATTCGATGCTTTTTTTGAAAGCATCGGCAACAAATACGAAAACAACGGAATAGTTGAATATACCTTCGCGTTGCAAGTAGTAACCCTGCCTGAGTTGACGCCTGTGGCGTAAATTGGCTAATCACGGCCTTCAACTCCGCTCAGGCAGCGGCTTGGCTACTATTTTCTTGATAAATAGAAAGTATTAATCCAAGTTAATTACTGTGCCAGGCCGGTGAGCGGAGTCGAAGGCCGCGCTTAGGAAATATTCACAAGAATCACTAAATCCAAAAAGATAAAGCTAATGATCATTGAACTAAAACACGGAGAATTACAAGGCAAACTACAGGTTTGTAACGAATCGCTGGAGTTGGCTATTCCCAAATTTGAAGCTGATACTGAAACTGAAATCAGCTCATTATTTAATGGCGTCGGCAGCTTTGCTGTCTTTGCCCGATATTATGCCTATTTTTCCTATAAAATTTATTGCCAGCGAAATCCGGCACAGACACAGAAATACACCATCGGCCCATTCATGGAGCTGATTACGAAAGATGGTGTACTGGCCGAGGAATCGAACATGGCTGAAGTCTATGAAAAAATGGGACAAACCATTGTAGACCGAGTTGAAAAAAAAATGAAACAAATCAAAGAGAACCCACAGCGACTAGCAGCTACGAACGACCAAGTAGAGACGAACTAGAAGAGTTTTTCTGTGGTGAAATAGGTATATCCCCCGATGTATTCTGGTATGAAATGACAAGACGACAAGCCATGAATATCCGTCGGGGATATATTAATAGAGTCAACAACGAATTTGAGCGGAATATCTGGACGATGCGGGAGCTATATGCCCTTGTGTACAACATAGTAGCCCGTAACCGGATTACCCCACAGCAGGCTTTTCCGCTAAGTTTTGACAAAAGACCTGAGGCTAAAAGTATGCCATTAACCGAATTCGCGAAGATACTCCAAGCAAATTTTAAAGCACGTACAGATGGAAGAGCAGACTAAAAAGTTAGTAGACGTAGAGGCAAATACGCAGGAGATTAATAAGAAAATGCAGGATACCGTAGATAAGTTGAAGATGGCTGAAGGCGAACTCAAAGACCTCAAAGAACTCCTGAGTTCGTTCAGCACTACCTTTATCTCTTTCGGAACTGAGGCAGTCAAATACGCTAATGAACTTGAAGGGGCTTTAGACAGGGTTAAAAACACCTTTGGCGACAGCAGCGGTATTGTTAAAGATTTTGCTCAGAACTCACTCAACTCATTTGGCATTGCCCAAACCTCTGCTTTAGAGATGATTTCCAGTTTTGGAGATATGAGTTCTATGATGGGGCTTAGCCAGGGAGAAGCAGCCAGCATGGGTGCCGGACTGACAGCGCTTGCCGCAGACCTAGCCTCTTATAAAAACGTGCAGGTTGATGTGGCCGGCTCGGCACTTGAAGGTATTTTTACAGGCGATGCTGATGCGCTTCAGAAATTAGGCATTACGATGAGCGATGCCAAACTGGAACAATTTGCGCTTAGTGAGGGCTTTAAAGAAACCTATGCACACATGACTGAAGCCGAAAAGGCAGCTTTACGCTATGGCTTCGTGATGAATGAAACCGCTAGTGCACAGGGAGATTTTGCCAAAAACAGCAACGGAACCGCCAGCCAGATGCAGATTTTCAGCGAGTCTGTCAAAGAATTATATGCTTCTTTTGGTGAGGTACTACTGCCTGTTTTAAACCAGGGAATCGGTATCATGAATTCTGTACTCCAGTTTTTTAAAGACCTTGACCCCGGCGTAAAAAAAGCAATTCTTGTAGTAGGTGGCCTGGCTGCTTCTATCGGGCCATTAATGGTTGGTTTTGATAAGCTAAAGCTTCTTTTTCAGGGAGCATTGCTGGTTGTTGATAAAATAAGCGGGGTATTTCAGATAGCAATGAATGCCATAGTGAAATTTAGCGGCATTTTGGTGCAGGTTTTTCAAACGGTAATGAGTAGTATAATAAAGCTTATACCGTATCTGAC
>CBIHRH010000378.1:0-5587 GCA_966212365.1 uncultured Emticicia sp.
TGCTTAATAGTTTTCTCAACAGTTACTTCTAAATCTTCGAAATTGATTGGTTTAGTTAAAAAATCAAATGCCCCTCTGTTCATGGCTACTCTGATATTATCCATATCGCCATAAGCCGATACAATGACGGCTTTCAGTAACGGATGATTATCTGAAATCTTGCTTAATAGAGTCAGTCCGTCCATTTCCGGCATATTGATGTCACTCAATACCATATCAATATCCGGAAACTCCTGTAATATTTTTAAGGCTTCGGCACCATTTTGTGCGAAGCTGAATTCATAAGTTTTCTCTCGAATCTGTCGGCGGAATTTCTGTTTGATGAGCGTTTCTAAATCGGCCTCATCGTCCACAACCATTATCTTGGCGTTCATATCGAACTTTTAAGTTTTTGTTTGAGTTCTGAAAAATCTAAAGGCTTAGTCAGGAAATCATTGGCACCTAATTTCAGCGCTTGCGAATGACTTTCTTCGTCTCCATAAGCCGTAATCATCATGATTACTGGCGGAGAACTTGGCGAAGTAGTGCGAATCTGTTTCAATAGTTCTAATCCACTCATGCCCGGCATATTAATGTCTGATAAAATCAAAACCGCTTGCGAGTCTTGTTCTGAAAGATAGGTTAAAGCCTCTTCACCCGAGCCACTAAAAGCAAAGTCAAATTCGCCTGCTCTGATTTCCCGACGAAAACGCTGTTCAAATAAAGTTCTTACATCTTCTTCGTCGTCAACTACTAATATTTTCATAAAAACTGGGTTAAGCGATAAATATATTTCAAAGATAAGGCAATTTGACAATAAACGTTGTTCCCTCTCCTTCTTTTGTTTCTACTTCAATGATGCCGCTATGGCCTTTTGTAACAATATCATAAGCTAACGAAAGCCCTAAGCCAGTGCCCTGTCCGGTTGGTTTAGTGGTAAAAAAGGGCTGGAAAATTTTGGCTTTTACATGCTCCGGAATACCCGTTCCATTATCCGATACTCTTATTTCAATCTGGTCAGAAAGCTTCTGAGTGCTTACAATCACCTGACCTTTACTCTCCTTATCTTTCACAGCATAAAAAGCATTATTAATAAGATTCAGCAAAACTCTACCGAAGTCTTGCGTTATCAGTGGAATTTTGGGTAAACTTCCATCTAAGTTTGCTTTAAAGTCGGCATTGAAACTTTTGTCCTTGGCTCTAATGCCATGATACGCCAGGCGCAGGTATTCATCTGCCAAAGCGTTAACATCGGTTGGCTCCTTTTTACCTGAACTTGCCCTTGAGTGTTCGAGCATTCCTTTTACAATACTACTTGCCCGCTTGCCATGATGATTGATTTTTTCGAGATTATGAGCAATATCCCCTAATAGTTCTTCCTCCAATCCTTCATCACGTATACCTTTTTCTTTACTTCTCTCATCTTCCAACTCCTCAATCAGCTCTTTGCTCAATTCAGAGAAATTATTCACAAAATTGAGCGGATTCTGTATTTCATGGGCAATACCTGCTGTCAATTCTCCTAATGAAGCCAGTTTCTCACTCTGAATCAACTGAGTTTGAGTGGCTTTCAGTTCCTCTAAAGACCGGGCTAATTCTGCTGTGCGCTCTGTTACCTGTTTCTCCAATACTTCGTTCTGGGCGGCTAATATCTGTTGTTTTTCCTGCTCATGTGCAAGGTTTTTGGCAGATAGTTTTTCAATTTCAATAAGTTTATTGCTCAATGCCTGATGGGTTCTGGTGTATTCTCGTACCAATGAAAGCGACAAACCAATAGGAATACTAAAGAACATAATGATGATAATAAATATACCAAAATTCAAAATGAGACTTCCTGAACCATTTCCCACTGAGCCTTCTATGAATAAAATCAGAACGGCCAATATGGCACATCCGGCAACGACAATCAACGAGTAAATAGGAACTTTAGCATTAGAATCTTTTCTACGATCGGCTAAGACACTTACCCTGATAAAATCAACGAACAATAGCAAAAAAGGCAACCATGACTCAATACTCCAGGGCAGACTCCAATTGAAAATATAACAGAACATACTGCCTATTACCATAGATGCCAGTGTATAAAATATCACACCGAATTTCTGATTGAGATATTGATACAATGATAGGTTAATAAAGAAAACCCCTAGATAGGTGGTAATAACCGAGAACAAGCCATACACTTCTTTTGATGAAATATCCTGCTGATAACTTTCGAGACTTCTTAGAAAAAAAGCCAGGGTCAATAAAAGCATGGTAAGCCCTAGACTTAAACTTACTTTTCGGGCTCTGTTTGAGGCATAAAAAGAGAAATGAAGAATGGCAAAAATCAGGAAGATACCAGTGAAGAAATAATAGAATCCGGCTGTCCGATTGGATTGATCTTCTAAAAATTCACCTACATCTTTTGCATTATGAATCCTTAATTGAAATATTTCAGAGTTGGTGCCGGGGTAATAGAAATTATCTTTGGTAAATGAATACCTGACAGCCAGCACATGCTTATTGGTATCGGTAAAAATAATCGGCAATGCCGTGGTATACACATCTGTCCTTTCTTTATCCGGATTCTTACTAACCACTCCTAATTTATGTAGAAGCTTGCCATCCAGGTAAATTTCAGAAGCTCCCATTTGTTTGACGCTGATGGAAAGCGGTTGATTCACCAAGGCTTGCTTAACCTGTATAGGTCTTCTGAACCAGGCTATTTCGGCATTTCTTAATTCGGGAAACTCTTCAATTGATTCACTTACCAAAAGCTTTTCCCACTTACTGTCATCAAAATTTACCTGAGCCCAAAGAGGGTTATCTCCAGTATGCCATTTCCAATGATTACTCAATGTAGAACCATAACCCGGAATTGAATCAAGTGCCTTAAATTTTCTTTGTTTTTGTCCCAACGCCGCTAGGCTAAAAAGTAATATAAAAAACAGGTAAAAATGCTTCATGTAGTGGTAAAATATTATTAATTGAGTGATTGTGTGAATGAGTGATTTAGTGATTATTTTTTGTCTTGAACTTTGATTTACCTGATTGAACTGATTTATTTGATTCAATGAGATTTTTAGCACTAGAATCATGATTTAAAATAATGACCCTTAATCAGCGCAATCATTAAATCAGCGGACGCCGCGCGGGTAAATCAAAGTTCAAGACAAATCACTCATTCGCTCAATTCACTGGTATCGTAATCACAAACTCTGTCCCTTCGCCTTCTTTGGAATTTACTTCTAATACTCCTCCGTGGCCTTTGGTAATAATATCGAAAGCTAAGGATAGCCCTAAGCCCGTCCCCTGTCCAGTTGGTTTGGTAGTAAAGAAAGGCTGGAAAATCTTATTTTTTACACTTTCTGGGATTCCTGTGCCGTTATCGGTTACTTTAATTACAATCTCATTATCTTTTTCTTCAAACTCCGTGCTTACTTCTACTATTGGTTTATAGCCCTCAATGCCCATTCTGGCTTTTTGCTGAACTGCATAGAAGCCATTATTGAATAGATTGAGTAGTACCCGGCCGAAATCCTGTGGTATTATCTTTACTTTAGGCACTTTAGGGTCCAGATGCGTTTTAAAATCAGCATTGAAGGTTTTGTCTTTGGCTCGTAACCCATGATAAGATAGACGCAGGTATTCATCGGCCAGATCATTCATATCTGTTTCTTCTTTTTGCCCAGTACTGGTGCGTGAGTGTTGCAACATCCCTCTTACAATGCTTGCCGCCCGTTTGCCATGATGATTGATTTTCTCCTGGTTCTGTACCAGATCACTCACTAAATCAACAATTAAATCTTTATCCTGATCTTCTCTATCCAACTCTTCTTGTAATTCTTTGGCTAATTCTACACTTAATTCTGAGAAATTATTCACAAAGTTCAGTGGGTTCTGTATCTCATGGGCAATTCCTGCTGTTAATTCACCCAAAGAAGCCATTTTTTCAGCTTGCACCAATTGGTTCTGAGTGGCTTTTAGTTCGGCAATGGTTTCTTCTAATTCATTTTTCTGTTGTGTCAACTCAGCCGTTCGTTCTGCTACCTGATATTCCAGTTCCTGCTTTTTGGCCTCATTTCTGAGTCTTTCGTCCTCAGCCTTTTGCCTTTGTGTTTGTTCTTCTTTATTTTGCCTATGTGCATAGATTCCAAAACCAATCATCCAGAAAAAGGAGAATCCATAGGCTGTACCGAATATCTCATCATAATCTTTATAAAAAGATGGGAACAAAATTCTAAAAAACAGGTCGATAAAAATCATAATCACAACCGGTAACACTGCCGTAAACAATGTACGTGTATTCCGATTATACCTCGCTCTGTAAATAAGGAAAGCTCCTACTAAAACAAAAACCTCGTAATACCACTCATTAATAAACTTCATGCCAGGAAGGCTTGCGAGCAGAAATAATGGAACCACAAAGACCCATACTTTTTTTAATATCTTATCATATTCCGGGAATCGGTTAGGAGTATCATAATAGTTTCGTAAAAAGCGTATCACAAAAAATGTAAATATGCCTTTTTCCACCATATCGCTGTAGTCAACTTTCATAGTGCTGTAGGAGTAAGTCGGGGTAAATGTCTTAAATTGATTCGGCTATGCAATAATAGATGATTTAACCAGAATAATCATTCTCAACCAAAAATAGCGAAGAATCCTGCAAAATACAATTTTATCGAATCAGGAAAGCACAGATGCTGATTTTCCTGATAAAAAAGAGGCCTGTTAGGACTATTTGAATAAAATTTGTGATAATATTTGCAATCTAAAACCCTGAATACATTATACTGGTTTTCCTGTAAGCCAAAACTGACGCACAAATGGACATCGAAAAAGCAGAAGAGTATGTTTTCGACAAACTGGAAGATAGTTTATCTGATACCTTGTTTTATCATGGACTACATCATACCATTGATGTAAGCAATGCCGTTTTACGGATAGCCATAGCCGAAGGAATACACGACAAAGAAATATTACATATCCTGCAAACGGCCGCGTTTTACCACGACTTAGGTTTCATTAGTACCTATCAGGGACATGAAGAAGAAAGTTGCCGACTGGCAAGAGTTTCTTTACCTGATTTTGAATATACCAACCAACAGATTGAGAAAATATGTGGTTTAATAATGGCCACTAAAATCCCGCAAAATCCTACTAATCATTTAGAAAGAATCATTGCCGATGCCGACCTTGATTATCTGGGTCGTGATGATTTCTGGACAATTTCCCATTCGCTTTATGAAGAATTGCATGAGCGTGAAATGGTAACTGATATAGATAGCTGGAATAAAATACAGATAGGTTTCTTAGAAAATCACCGATACTGGACAGAAACGGCCAGACAATGGCGTAACCCGGCCAAATTGAAACGTATCGAGGAGTTGAGAAAAATAATTAGTGATTGAGTGATTAATCTTGAACTTTGATTTACCTGATTGAAATGATTTTTCTGATTTTATTTTAAGATAATTACTTATATCAACAATCAATCATTATAATCATTTCAATCAGGTAAATCAGAGTTCAGACAAAATTCTAATGCACTGACAATCTCTTCAACTTATCATTCTGCGCCCGTATGCGTTGACATAAGATTCTTAATACACTCCGCAACAAC
>CBIHRH010000379.1:0-5531 GCA_966212365.1 uncultured Emticicia sp.
TTTTCTAAACCATACCACTCCGTTTGTATTTTTAAGACCAGCCTGTTCCCAAAACCCAGGCAAGTTCATAGTCTGCCATGACGACGCATCATAATCATTTTCAAACCATTTTTTGGGTCCATTCAAACCGGCATCATTATTTCTCAGTTTTGTGTACCATTGACTTGTATTAGATGCTTCTGTCTTCCGAACCTGACTGATATAAGAGCTATCTTTCATTTTCTCAACTATAGACATATACTTCGGAAAAGACTTCAACCCATCTTCACTGATCCACGCTTCAACAGGAGTTCCTCCTACACTTGCATTAATCAAACCAATAGGTCCCTGATATTTTTCGAATAAATCTTTAGCGAAAAAAAAGCCGGTCGCTGTGAATCTCAGAATATTTTCAGGGGTGGCGGTTTCCCAGCGACCCGCTGGTAAATCTTCGAGAGGTTTGTAAAAATTGTACAAGGTCGGGATAAAGAAATGGCGAATTAAAGGGTTGTTGGTCTTTGAAATTACTCCGGCATATTTTTCTTTTACCCGTTCCATTGGTAAAACCATATTTGACTGACCAGAGCAGACCCATACTTCACCAATTAAAATATCCTTTATTTTGAGTTGGTTTTCGCCTGAAATAGTCATTTCAAAAGGCCCACCAGCCTTAGGAGTAGGTAATATAATTAACCACTTACCATCGGCACCAGTGATTGTTTCGTATGCTAGATTATTGAATTGAAGCTTGATTGCCTCCCCTGAATTTGCCCATCCCCACACTTTCACACGAGTATTTTGTTGCAAAACCATCCCGTCACTGATTAATCGTGGAAGTTTTACTTTGGCAAAGGATTGTTGAATTGTGAAGATTAAACTTAAAAAAATGAGTTTCTTAGTAAATTTCATGTCTAATTTCTTATATTAATTATGCAATTTACAAAAATGAGGGTGGCCAACACAACCACCCGACATTTTAATAAAACAAAATGTATGAAGTAAATTAATAAAAAATTAGGCTAATATTTTTACAAATACATGGGCATAATTCCTTTCTCTTTCGAGTATTATGTATTTTTTTTCATACTTTTGAATGTTTTGTCTGAATTGGTTTTCTGAGCAAAACATTGCTTGTCAATCGAGATAAGTAGTAGTCAGTTGTGTTGCAGCACAACTGACTTTTTTGTCTACCAGGTATAGTTACATCATAGTTCCGGGAATTTAAAGGGCATATAAAAATCAGCATAAACTCTGGCACTTCTATAAAAAATACAATTTTCTAGCCGTTTCCTTCATCTAAAGATTTTATTAGACCTTATCTGATTTTCCAACCCTCGGAGAATATTATGTTATTCTATTGTATTAAAAAAAGATTTTACTGTCTATTTTTAACACAAAGAGAATAATACCTATCGGATTCGTTTTCGGAAACGTTTGCGATAGTTTAGTAGAACTTGTAATATTTATAAATTCTTATGATATTGGTTAATAATTAGTTAATATCACTGATAAATAAAAATTTCAGAGGCTTCAACCCTGAATATTAAAAAAGTATAATTTCGATGACACCTTGTATTAAATGTGGAAGCGTAGAAAATATCGTTCGCTCTGGTTTTATCAGAGGGAAACAACGCATGCATTGCAAAGCCTGTAATTTGTATTTTACTATCACACATCCGAATGAATCAGCCAATAAAAAACCGCATCAAACTACCATTATTGATATAGCCAAAGTATTGGGTATTTCTCCCTCTACGGTTTCAAGAGCCTTGAATAATAGTAGTGAAATCAATGATAATACTCGCCAGGAGATATTAAGAGTAGCCAATGAATTAGATTATCGTCCTAATTTTCTGGCCCAAAGTCTCAATAGAGGTGAAACACATACGATTGGTGTGATTATACCTGATATTCAACGGCCTTTTTTTGCAGGAGTCGTAGCAGGAATCCAAAAAGTGGCTACAGAAGCAGGTTATCGGGTAATGATCTGTCAATCGAATGAATCTCATCACACAGAAACACTGAATGTACAGGCATTGGTGGCAAGCCGGGTAGATGGTCTTCTGATAAGTCATTCGAAAGAGACCAATTCTTTTGAACATGTAAAACTTCAATTAAAAAAGGGAGTTCCGATTGTCCATTTTGATAGAGTTTGCAATGAAGTAGATACAGCAAAGGTAATACAAGAAGACTTTTCAGGAGGATTTGCACTCGTTGAGCACTTGATTTTAAAAGGTTATAAACGAATAGCGGTTTTTGCAGGCCCAACAGATTTATTGATTAGTAAAGCACGAATTGATGGATACCGGGCGGCTCATGAAAAATATGGAATTACAATTGATGAAGATTTAATTTATCATGGCAACTTTAGTAAGGATGAATCAGAAAGAGCCGTAGATTATTGGCTCGGTTTGCCACAAAAACCTGACAGTATTTTTACAATACACTATGCAAATGGTATTGAAATGATAATGGCTCTGAAAGAGAGGAATATCCGTATTCCTGAGGAGATCGGAATTGTGGCATTTGGAGATGAACTGATAGCTTCATTAATTGAACCATCTCTCACTGTTTTTCATCAGTTTCCCTTCACAATCGGCGAAACAGCCGCAACCCTGTTGATTGAGAATATCATTAATAAAGACTCCTTTGTGCCTCATACTAAAGTAGTAAAAGGTGAATTGATTATCAGAAAATCTTCATTGAGAAGTCAAGCATCAACCAATAGTTAAAATTTCGCACAGTCTTGGTATTTGCATAGAACCTGGTCATTTTAAGGCAAAGCACAAACGTATCCTTTTGTAAGAAATCTCTCTTCAAACTATTTCAATTTTAATATTTACCAGATTATTCATTGATTGTTGAAGTATTTTAGAACGTCAATTATTAATCCCTAATTCTTTCAGAAAAGCTTCTCGGTAGTTAGTGCTAATAGGTATTTCAATATTGTTAATGAAAACGCGATTTCCTTCAATATGGGTAATCTTCGCTTTGTTAATGATAAATGAGCGATGAATGCGAAGAAATTGAGATTTAGGCAATAAATCTTCAAATCCTGAAAAAGTTATGGTTGGCAAAAGCATATGCTGATTCGTAACTATCTTTGTATAATTACCGTTGGCTTCGGCATATATTAAATCATCAAACCGGACTTTAAAGATTTTTCCCTCTGCCTTAATAAATATGAAGTCTTCTGTTTTCGTTTCAGATGCCTCCTGATTTAAGATTTGAGGTTTCTGAATTTTATCTAAGGCCTTATCAACTGCTATAATAAAGCGCTCTAATGAGAAGGGTTTCAGCAAGTAATCGCAGGCTGATAAATCGAAGGCATCAAGGGCATATTCTTTATAGGCAGTCGTAAATATCACCTGAGGTTGATTTCTGAGTGTTTTTAGAAACGCAATTCCATCAAGCAAGGGCATATTGATGTCTAAAAATAGAATATCAATCTTATGTTGTTGCAGACTAGTTTTTGCTTCCAAAGCATTGCCACAAGAAGCTATCACATGCAGAATAGGTAGATGCCCGCAATAGGTTTTTACAATTTCACGGGCAATGGGTTCATCATCCACTATCAAACAACTGACTTTCTGCATGCTTCTTATTTCATTTTCAACTGTAATCTTAAAGAATAAAATTCTTCGGTATTTTCTATCTCTAGTATGTGTTCGTTGGAATAAAGTAGTTCTAGTCTTTTCTTCACATTGGCAAGGCCAAAGCCACTATTTTTATCAAAATTACTTTTTTCTTTTGATTGATTCTGCGAGTTTTTTACAGCAAAAAGAATGTAACTACCCCAGAGTTTTAAAGAAATCTCTATCATTATCTGATGCTGAGTAGTGTTTTTAGAATGCTTAAAAGCATTTTCTACAAAAACAATGAGCAACATAGGAGCTATTTTAATATCACTGTTTTTAGGCTCTTCAATATCTGTATTCAGAATTAACCTGTCTCCTATCCTGATTTTTTCGAACTCGATATAATTGTTGATATAATCTAGTTCTTCTTTTAAAGGTACAAATAATTCTTTGGCTTCGTAAACTGAATACCTTAGCAATTCAGACAATTTCAATAATAGAGGAGGGATTTTTTCATGCTCAGTGATTGACAGGCCGTAGAGGTTATTAAGCGTATTAAACAAAAAATGCGGACTTAGTTGTGATTGCAAAAGGTGTAACTCGCTTTGGCTATGTTGCGCCTCTGCTTTTGCTTCATGGAGTTGTCTATGCACAGAAATACGAACTAATTTGACCAACAACCCTATTGCCAGACTCAAAATAAAAAAGGGAACGCTAAAGAACAACATGCTAATAAAAAACCTATCCCATTTTGTTGTAAACTGTGCCACAAAAAACACTACTGCTATGCAAATAAGAATAAGTATAGGCAATGTAATAAAAGGTAATTTAGGAATTGGTTTGTCTTTAGGTACCCATAATATAGCAATGTATCGACCGATGGCAATACCTGCCAGAAAATACAGAGTGATAAGCAAGGCTACTTTTTCCTGATCTTTATATAAAACATCTTCGGTATAAGAATTAACAAAGATAAAAACGGGAATGCTTAATAAGATTGCACCCATGAGGTAACTGATGTTTTTACCAAGTGTATTTTTCCCGGAATTAGTGATTGTCGCCTGCATATAAAAATTTCTTAATTCAGGTAAATCTGGTAAAAGGAACTGAATCTGAAAACTTTAACTGATGAAATAACAAAAAATACGGGTAAAAACCTGTATGCTGCTTACCAAAAGTTTTATCAGCCATAAAACTCATTCTATCAGTTAAAACACAGGATACAGCATAATTATTTTAAAGTGTAAAATAGGCATTCAATCTTTGAAAGGTTATTGAAAAAGCACTTAAAATATTGAAAAGCATGAAATTATTCCTTTACACATTCATTTTTGTCCTTATATCGTTCATTTCTTCAGCTCAAACTCCTGATAAAAGCATTAGTGGAGTAGTTAAGGATACACAAAACGAACCCATTCCGGGTGCGACCATCAAATTAATGAAAATTCCTGATTCTACACTTGTGCAGGGAAAGATAGCCAATGCGAATGGTAAATTTGAATTCACGCATTTAGAGAGTGGCATTTACTCGTTAAATATTACCGCCCTCGGTAACCGACCATACAAGAGTGTGAGCATTACTTTAGATGATGCCCGTCCGACGATAGTGTTACCTGTTATTATCTTATTACCAGCCAAAAATGTGAATCTGAAAGAGGTAACTGTTACAGCGAAAAAGCCTTTGGTTGAGCAGGAGATTGATAAGACAGTAATTAATGTCGAATCCATGGCAAGTGCGGCCACCAGTAATACGCTGGAAGTATTAGAAAAAACACCTGGTGTAACCGTAGACAATAATGGCGAAATAAGCCTTAATGGTAAAAATGGTGTTTTGGTTTTAGTTGAAGGCAGACCTACTTATATGTCAGGTGAAGATTTAGCGGCTTATCTGAAGTCATTACCGGGTGGTGCATTAGATAGAATTGAATTGATGACCAACCCACCTGCCCGTTATGATGCCAATGGTAATTCTAT
>CBIHRH010000380.1:0-5509 GCA_966212365.1 uncultured Emticicia sp.
ATCAGCTTTGGGTTCAGCTACCTTATTGGTAATATTTACTTCTGTTTCTACTGAGTTCGTGGTGACGCTATTGACGGCCTTTATGCTGACTTTATAGGTACCATTTTTAGCATATTTATGAGAGAAAGTAAAAATAGCATCGGTCGTAATGGCTTTGGTGTCAAACTGTGAGTTTTCAGTTTTACCATCTCCCCAGTTAATACTTACCTCAGTAGTATATTTATAAGGATAAACTTTTAAATGTATAACTACACCAGCATTTTCTTCATAAGAAGTATTTTTGAGAGCCTGGATAAAATCAGTAGTTTCGGGCGTTACTGGTGCAGTTTCTTTTTTGCAGGCCAATAGCGAAAAAGCTATGGCAAAAATAAAATACAGTTTTTTCATATTAGTTGTTATTAGTGTAGGTGACTAGGATTAAAATTAATCATTTTCTGGCTTAGTTGTCAATAGCAAGATTCCTAAATTGAAAAATATTATTTCAATTGATTCTATCAAAAACAAAACAGCCACTCTACCAATATAGATAAAGTGGCTGATTTTAGTGAATTTATACGATCAAAAATCCGTATTTGCCGTTTTCAAATCCAGTCTTTTAATCCAGATGTTACGGTATAGCACATCATGTCCTTCGGCTTGTAATTTCAAACCTCCCGGTGTATCGGTGATGCCTTTCCCGCCATCGTTTCCACCATCAATACCTGAATTAGGGCCACCCCAAACCTGACTGATTTTCTGGTTAATATGTACTTTCCTTCCATTAAAATACATCGTAACCATGGGTTGTGCTACCAATTTTCCATCTTTAAAACGAGCCGCTCTGAAAACTATATCATAGGCGTTCCACTTACCTACCCCATTATAAGCATAATAAGGCGATTTGGTTTCGTTGATTACCGCAGCTAAACCATGTGAGGTAGTATCACCATCCAGTACCTGAATCTCATAGCGATTTTGCAAGTATACACCACTATTTCCCCCTGGCTTGCTGATGTAAAATTCTACATGCGCTCTGAAATCGCGAAAGGTATCTTTGGTTACAATATCTGCCGCGCCATATTTGCCACCTGCGGCCGCCGGGTCATTTGTATTTACAGCTGTACCCTTTCCGGCGGGGTCGTCTACAATAAACCATTTGATTGGTAAAGTAGCCGATAGTCGCGGGCCTTCCCAGTAAGTCCACTTCTCATCAAGCATTTTGCGTGTGCCATCAAAATATACTTCTGCATCTTTCGGGGCTTTTGCACCTACGCCTATTTGTGCCTGAGCATAAGTACCGATAGCCAGGAATAACGCAAAAAAACTTAGAAATCTATTTCTGCTCATAGATTTTATCATAATTGTTCTGAAGGTTAAATAGTTATTTTTTTGAAACAGTAAGAATACAAAATAAAAAAAAGATAATTCAATAAATGTGTCTAATTTTAACGTAACTTTAAAAACATTCTGACGAAATAGGATAATAATGATGTTTACTGAAAATTATTCTTATCGCTTGAGAATATTCAATACAATTTTACTTGCTTCCTATTATTTTTGATTACAAGTTAAGCAAACCAGTTTACTGATTACCTAAAAACCTAACTTATAAAAAACTGCATGACGAAGCAAAATTATCATATTATTCTTGCTGATGATGATGAAGATGACCAGATATTCTTCAAAGAAGCGATGTCTGAAACTGTAAGTTCAGTGACAGTCAATACTGCTAATGATGGAATAGAACTAATGAATATGCTTTCGCATAAAGTACCTGATGCTATCTTCCTCGATTTGAATATGCCCTTCAAAAACGGCCAGGAGTGTCTGTACGAAATAAAAACTGATAAGCGATATAAGAATATCCCAGTAGTGATTTACTCTACCAGTTCGAATGTTGACCAGATAAACTCTACATTTAAAGCAGGTGCGAATTTGTATATTTCAAAACCTGACTCATACCTAAAACTAAAAATTATCCTAAAGAAAGTTTTTACTCTGAAATGCGAAGAGTACAAACCACAACCTGATAAAGAAAAATTTGTTTTAAAGTATTAACATTTTGAAGCATGTCTCTTACCAAAGACAAATCAGACGTGAGCCTTTCTACCAATGAAGCTACTACGCCTAACCTATTACACTTTAATTATTTATCAGACTACGCACAGTATCTTCTTGATAATAAACTGGAAGATTTTACACGAACATTGTTGGCTATCTCACGCGAGGTAAAAATACCTGTATTAAGATTCTTCGAGAATATGCCCGAAGAAGAGTTGATTAAACTCTCAATTGCAGGCACAAAAGACCTGCTTAATTATTTTGCCACCAATACGATAGATGAATTTATTGAGCAGTCTATAAAAAAATGGACAGAAAATCAGCTCGTTGTAGTACAGAATGATGAGATTGTAGCAAAAGATATTTCAGCCGGGAATTATGCAAGAAGAAAAGCTTTTCGTCAATTTTTACCTGATTATACAACCGATTTTAAGCTTTATAACGATATATTAAATGAAATAGACCTTTTTGTGCTCACGGTTGAAGAGAAATCTTACAACACATTATTCAATATCAAACAACAAAAAATCAATGAGCATCTTTATTTCATCGAAAAAGTAAATAATACTTTGCCAGGTGTTGTGTATGTATATGATTTACTGGAGCAAAAAGAGATTTATTCAACTAACAAAAGAGAGGAGCTGATTGGTTATTCAAGTGAAGAAATCAGGAGTTTTGGGAGTAATGTATTTGCAGCACTACTTCATCCTGAAGATTTAGAGAACCGGTTTGAACACCTTAATAATTTTTCTACTGCCATTGACGGTGAGATACGTAATATGGAGTATCGGCTTAAAACCAAAAAAGGTCGTTATCATTGGCAAAGGGTTTACGAAACCATATTTAAACGCAATGAAGAGGGTATACCATCACAAATTATCGGTATGTCGCTTGATATTAATAAAGAAAAAGATGCTGCACAGAAATTACAGTTGAGAGAACAGCAGCTAAATGAAGCACAGGAAATAGCTGGTCTGGGTAGTTTTGAATGGGATTTACAAGCACATAATTCGCTTTATTCAGAGCAATTGCTTAAAATATTTGAGTTAGAAGAAACCAAAGACTATCTCACGTTTTTGCAATATGTGCATCCTGCCAACCAGAACCGGCTTACAGCGGCTATTAATGACGCCATTACCGGAGATGGCAAATATGAATGTGAGTATCGCTATCAGAAAGAAACTGAAAAAATAATATGGTCGCGTGGGATAGTTAGTTTTCAGGATGGCAAGCCACTCAAAATGAGGGGCACAGTGATGGATGTTACAGCGCGCAACCAGATGCTCAATCAGTTGGAACATACTATTGAGCTACATAAACAGGCGCAGGCACTAACCCATATTGGTAACTGGAGTTGGGATATACCCAACAATAAAATTGATTGGAGCGATGAAATGTATCGCATTTATGGCCTTGAACCACAATCGGAAGAAATACATTTTGAACGTTTTATCTCATTGGTTCATCCTGATGACCGTGAACGTAGATTAGAAGAAATACATCGAGCATTAGACACGCATGTGGCAGAAGATTATGTGATACGAATTGTTTGGGATAATGGCACTACCAGAGTACTGCAAGGCAAAGGAGAAGTAATATTAGATGAATTTAATAAACCTTTTAAACTAACCGGTACATGCCAGGATGTTACCGAGCAGTTTCGTATTACTCAGCAATTAGAGCAGAAAAATATTGAATTACAGAGAAGTAATGAGGAGTTAACCTCATTTAATTATATCGCCAGCCATGATTTGCAAGAGCCGTTAAGGAAAATCAAGCTATTCAGCAACCGTATTTTTGAGAAAGACTTTGAGAATCTGCCTGCTACTGCCAAAGAGTTTTTGCCGCGTATTATTACCTCGGCTACTCAGATGCAGAAGCTTATCAATGATTTACTGGCTTTCTCTCGTGCTACTTCTGCTGATAAAGTCTTTGAGAAAACGGATTTGAATCTCTTACTTGATGAGGTTAAGAATACTTTAAAAGATAGCATTGATGAAAAGCATGTAGCTATTACTCATGCTAAACTTCCTGAATTGACTCTTATTCCTTTCCAGTTTCAACAATTGTTAGAAAATATTATTGGCAATGCCATTAAATATAGCAAACCTGATGCTCCGATAGAAATAAAGATTAGTTCTAAAACAGTAGCGGGCAAAAACTATGTAAACGAGGGAGCTATAGCAGGAAAAAATTATAATATGTTAAGCATTAGTGACAATGGCATTGGTTTCGACCAGCAATATGCTCAGAAAATATTTGAGCTTTTCCAACGCCTGCATAATAAAAATGAATACTCAGGCACAGGAATTGGCCTGGCTATCTGCAAGAAGATTATTCAGAACCATAATGGATTCATCACTGCCTATGGAGAGCTTGGTAAGGGGGCAACCTTTCATATTTTTACGCCTTTAAGCTAATCCTTAGAAGATAAAAGAATTCTTTCAATCATCTAGAGACAGGTCATTGCCCTGTCTCTACAAGTTAATCAATCATACAATTTATAGAACATAAAGGAACTACATTTTATTTAACCAAAGGCCCTTCCCAAAGCACCTGATCTATCTTCCAACCGTCGCCCTCTCTTGATAATAATAAATAATCTGTTCCCCACCAGGCAGTAATTTTGGCAGCGGCAGTATGATAAGATATATCCAGTACTTTTACTATTTTAGGAGCATCCGCCTTGGCAAATCTTTTTTTAGCATTTACGCCCGCTGCATATTCTATAGCTTGCTTATAGGTCATATATCCGTCTTCTGCAAACTTGCCTGTTTGCTTATTTTTGAAATAACCGAATTTTGTCAATGTAGGTCTTAATGATGCTTTGATTTTCAGGGTATCGCCTTGATAAAACCCATCAATATAATTCATACAGGCTTGCGTAATCAACTCAGAATCCTGATTAGTTTGTGCTTGCGCGCAAATGATATTTATTAGAAATAGCGTTAAAAAGGTGATTTTTGTTTTCATAATTTATCAAAAATAATAATCAAGATCATATTTATCTAACGTTGTAGAGACAAGGCAATGCCTTGTCTAAAAATCTTCGCTATCAAGAAGATGTAAAAATACCCCATCAACCAGCAGACAAGACGGTGCCTTGTATCTAACATCAATCACCCTCACATACCTATATCAATTTCTCTTTCATTGCCTTCTCAATAGCTTCTGCTTTAGAATGTACTTCCAGTTTCCAGTATATATTCTTGATATGTGTTCTTACCGTTTCTTTATCGATGAATAAACCTTCGGCTATATTGCTATAGCTTTTACCTCTTGATAGCAACTCTAATACTTCTGTTTCTCTCGATGATAAAGGTGAATTATGATTTTTCTGAAAGGAGGCAACCACCAATCTGGCAATATTAGTACTCATAGGTGCTCCACCACCCATAATCTCTCTGATTGCCTCTATCAACCGTTGCGAAGGCATGTTTTTAGTGAGATAACCTCCTGCTCCGGCACA
>CBIHRH010000381.1:0-5502 GCA_966212365.1 uncultured Emticicia sp.
TTGTACGATTCTAAAATCTGGACAGTTTCAACAGACCTGCCATCAACCGAAGGTATGGAGTATAAAAGCTTTAAAACCAAATGGGATAATCACCCGGTGCGTCGCATTATACTCAACAACAAAACCTTATCCCAGAAAGGTAAGAATGCTTTTACAATAGTAATGAATTAGTTTAATACAAATAATTGTTCGCCATATATGCCGACTTCTTATAGAATCGGCATATTTTATTTGTAACACTTTAAAGTTGTATTAAGCAATTTTCGGGTTAAAAATAACACTATTTCTCCTGAAACGTAAAAGCCACAATCAGCAACAAAACACTCACTGAACCCAAAGCAACTGACAACGAGGTGAATTCGGCGACGAAGCCCAATAGGGCAGGGCCAGCTAATTGTCCGATGTATCCAAGTGTGGTTACCCCTGCAATAGCTGCACTTGGAGCCATATCGGGTAAGTTTCCGGCAGTACTGAAAAATACAGGGACAATATTCGCACAACCAATTCCAACCAGTATAAAACCAATGATCGTAGCTATTCCCCAAGGAATAAGAATAGCTAGTAAAATGCCGGCAGCAGCCAGAATAGCGCCATAAAGTACTACTTTCTGAGAACTAAACTGATTGATAATTTTATCGCCTGATAGCCGCATAACAGACATTGCCACAGAGAATGCCGCAAAGCCTAACCCGGAGGTGGATTCTGTAAAACTTCTGTGAAATTGCAGGAATACCGCACTCCAATCAAGAATAGCCCCTTCTGCCAGAAATGCCACAAAACACATCAATCCTAGAATTAATACTCTGCCTTTCGGGATAATAAGCGTAGCTGAATCAACTTTTTTTTCTTCTGAATGTGGAAGAAGATTGTTGTATTGACTTATAGAGATAAGTACTAATAAACCGGAAATAGAGAAGACAGCTACTGTAGAAGATAAGCCTAATCCCAGAAAAAAACCTAAACCCAGAGAGCCTATAAGACCACCAACGCTGAAAAAGCCATGAAATGAAGACATAATGTATTTACCCATGCGCTCCTGTATAATTACTGCCTGCGCATTCATCGAAACATCAATTGCGCCAATGGCTATTCCGAATAGATATAGAGAAATTGCTAAGGCAATACTGGTATTAGCAAACAAAAGAAGAGGTAATACAGATGCAATCATTAGCCCGGCAATAAGCATAATCAATCGGCTACCAAATTTATTGATAAGCGAACCTGTAAAAGGCATGATAGTCATGGCTCCAGCACCTAAACAAAGCAATATCAAACCAAGAGTTGCGTCGTTGAGTTGAAGCCTGATTTTTGCCAAAGGCACCATGGGCACCCAGGTAGCCAATCCAATGCCACATACCAGAAAAATAAATAAAGTAGAAATACGGGCTTTTCTTAGTTTTTTCTGTGCAGATAAATCGTCAGTTAAAGAACTAATCATAAAATAAGGTAAGGTTAAAGTAATACTACCCAAAGAAATGAACATTTTGAGAAACCATGAGTATATTTTAAAAAAAATTATTAATTACTTTTTAATCTTTAAGAATATTACCAATTTTACACTTAGTATTAACTAACCGTGAAACCTAATTAACCCAGTCTGGATGAACCTCATCCAGTATATTTTTCGGAGTACAAACTTTCCCAAAAAGTCTTGATTAAGTCTAATCTTTTTGATTAGAATACACACTCATCAATAGGTTAATCATAATGTGTTTCCCAATGAATAGGATTATCCAAAGAATTTTTAAAATTTTTTAAAATCTTATGCTCCCATTTATTGCAGGATTCTAACAAGAGCTAACTATTTGATTTTTAGACAGTCTCTATGTATAATTGCCTATTTTGTTTTAATAGTTTTGTGTATAAATAACACAATATGGGAGTTAGCTAAACCGTTTTTATTTGTATTTTTCTAAGAATATTTAAAATGATTTAGGGATTTTGGCGAGTTAATTGACTATACATATTAGAATTCATACGTTTGAAAACTAACCTACCTATAATGAAGTACCAAAAACTTAGTGATGAAGAATTGGTTGATTTCTTAAAAAGCGATAATGAGACGGCTTTTGAAGAAATATATAATCGGTATTGGTACAAATTGTTTGGCGTAGCTTATCATGAAATTGGAACCAAGGAAGAGGCTGAAGAATTAGTGCACGATTTATTTGAAAGCCTTTGGAATCGCCGCCAGTCAAGCGTTATTAAGCATCTAAGTTCGTATTTAGTAGTTTCAATAAAGCATTTGTCAACCAATTATATAAAGTCGCAGATTACACAAAGAAAATACCAGGAGTACCTGATACTCAGCCAGATAAAACAATCATATTCAACAGACGAAACTGTTCATTTTACTGACTTGTCAAAGGCAGTAGAAGAAGCGATGAAAAAGCTCCCTGAAAAGAGTTGTGAAATATTTAAACTAAACCGTTTTGAAAATCATTCAGTGAAAGACATTGCCAATCGAATGAATCTCTCAGAAAAGGCGGTAGAATACCACCTGACTAAAACGCTTAAGGTCTTAAAAGAACAACTCCGAGCTTATCATACCGATAATTAATTTTTGTTAAAAATTAAAGATACCGTTATATACGGGCCCCAGGTCTATGAACCAGCACGAATTCGACAAACTATTAGAAAAATATTTAGCAGGTGATTGTGACACTGAAGAAGAAAAACTGATTTGGGAATGGCAGGATAATATGCTCAAAAACAGTCAGTTGCTCTTGGATTCAGATGAAAGAGAAGCTATTAAAAAGCATCTTTGGAGCAGGATTTACAACAATACGATTGGCATGTATGAAGAAGAAACACCATCCAGATCTGGTAGGACAATTACTTTTCTTAAATGGGGCATAGCTGCCATGCTTATGATTGGTCTGGTCAATATTTTTCTGATGATGAAAAATAAAAAACCTGAGGTAGTGGCAGAAGTTTCTCAAACCCAGCACACAAGTGATATAGAAGTAAAAAACACCTCAAGTACTGATAGTGAAATAAAGTTGGAAGATGGTACGGTAGTAAAATTGAAAAAGAATAGTAGTATTAGCTATCCAAAGCATTTTGGTAAAGAAACCCGTAATGTATACCTGAAAGGAGAAGCCTTCTTTAAAGTAAAAAGAAACCCGAATGCGCCGTTTATCGTACACACAGGAGATTTAGTGACAGAGGTATTAGGTACCAGTTTCAACGTGAAATCTTATGATAACGCCAAAGCCATAGAAGTTTCAGTTACCTCCGGCAGAGTATCAGTTTATGAAATTACAGAGACACAATCAGATAAGAAAAACGGCGTAATTCTGACACCAAATCAGAAAGTTGTTTTTGACAAAAGCTCAAAGAAAATAACGCCTGGTATTGTAGAAAATCCAATTGCACTAACCTCTGTTGCTGATAAGATAAGTTTTGTCTTCGAAGATTCTCCACTACCAGTAGTATTGCAGAAATTAAAAGATGTTTATGGTATCGAAATAATACTGGAGAATCAGGACTTAAACCAATGTGCTTTTACAGCCGATTTGAATGATTTGCCATTGACAACGCAACTTGAATTAATCTGTCGTACAGTTAATGCAAGATTTGAACAAAGAGGTACCAGCTTCTTTATCAGTGGCGAAGGCTGCAAATAGCAAAGAGACCATCTATTCAACCTTAATAAATCATAACAATCACCAAAAATTAACTATAACGAACCAGAATGAAAACATGAAACAAAAAAAAGCCGACAATGCTGTAACATCATCGGCCTTGCAAAACTCTCAACCGAACGGCAATTCGATAATTGAGAGCGTAGTTTTTACCTATCACAAGTATAAAAACAACCTAAATGTATGAAAAAAGACGTACGTAGAAAAAATTTTTTGCTCAAAGCAATGAAAATTACGTTTACTCAACTCTTGATGGTCGCCCTCTTTAGCGGACTTTCCTACGCCTACGATGTGAACGGGCAAGAAGTTCTTAAAACGAATGTTTCGCTAAAGATAGAATCACTTGAAGTTAAAAAAATTCTGAGCCAAATAGAAAAACAGGCTGATGTGAAGTTTGTGTATAGTTCTAATACTATACGATTGAATCAAAAAGTATCTATTGTCATAAGTAACAACCTGGCAGAGGTACTGAATGATTTATTTGCACCGCTTCAGATTTCTTATGAGGTAATCGGAGACAGAATTTTACTGCGCAAAAAATCTCAGTTAAAGAAAATGTCCCATATCGACGAACTGCGAATGGAGAACGGAGAAATAATTGAGCAAACAGTAAAAGGTAAAGTAACCGAAGCCGACAAGAATGAAGGTTTGCCAGGTGTGAGTGTATTGATAAAAGGTACTACAAAAGGTACAACTACCGATGCCGACGGTAATTATTCCTTAGCTGTACCCGATAATCAATCGGTGTTGGTTTTCAGTATTGTGGGTTTTGAGCCGCAAGAGGTAATTGTGGGCAACCGGACAACTATTGATATAGCTATGAAACCTGATGTGAAATCATTAGGTGAAGTAGTGGTTGTGGGTTATGGTGTTCAGAAAAAAGAAACCGTAACAGGTTCGGTTGTAAGTGTAAAAGGTACTGAGCTGGTAAAATCTCCTGCAGTAAACCTTAGTAACTCATTAGCAGGTCGCCTCCCTGGTGTTGTTGCCGTCAACAGAAGTGGAGAGCCTGGTTATGATAACTCAGCTATTCGTATCCGTGGTGCAAATACATTGAATAATAGTGAAGCTTTAATCGTAATTGATGGTATTCCTAACCGTGCCGGTGGTTTATCTCGTTTGAACCCTGCTGATGTTGAAAGTATCTCAGTATTGAAAGATGCTTCTGCTGCCATTTATGGTTCTCGTGCGGCTAACGGTGTTATCCTGATTACTACTAAAAGAGGTAAAACCGGTAAACCAGAGCTATCTTACTCATTCAATCAAGGTTGGGGAAGACCAACTGTTATTCCTAAACTGGCGAATGCAGCACAATATGTTTCGATGTTGAATGATATTGATATTTACCAATTACCGGTATCGGAGTGGACAGCTGCCAATCAAGCCTATAAAACAAATGGTGTTTATACAAGACCTAACGGTGAAGTA
Source organism: uncultured Emticicia sp. (assembly GCA_966212365.1). Lineage (GTDB taxonomy): Bacteria > Bacteroidota > Bacteroidia > Cytophagales > Spirosomataceae > Emticicia. The sequence goes on from CBIHRH010000381.1 coordinate 5,076, forward strand.
AGAAAAGCTCCGTTCTCGCCAACTGATATTCAAAAATATTCTGATGGTTCAGACCCTTGGTTGTATCCTAATACTGACTGGTATGGCGCAACACTAAAAGATTGGTCACCACAATCACGTCATAATGTACAATTGACTGGTGGTACTGAAAACATCAGATACCTGACTTCATTAGGTTATCAGAAACAAGATGCTTACTAAAATAAATCAGCTACTGCTTACGAACAATACGATATCAGAATAAACCTTGATGCCAAAGTTAACAAGTATATCAACGTTCAGGTTGGTTTAGTAGGTCGTGAAGAGTTCAGACGCTTCCCAACCAAACCTGCAGGTGCTATCTTCCGTATGCAAATGCGTGGTAAACCACATCAACCTGCTTTCTGGCCAAATGGCTTACCTGGTCCTGATATTGAAAACGGTGAAA
>CBIHRH010000382.1:0-5475 GCA_966212365.1 uncultured Emticicia sp.
TTGTGTTAATGCCTGATTGAATTCTGCTTTAATACGCTCAATATTGGCTTTGATTTCCTTTTGAACTTCCAGCGTTTTATCAGCGGGTAGCTCAGGTGCAGGGGTATGGTCGTGATGATGATGTTCGCCTGCATGCGCAAAACCCGGCACGGCAAAGAAATTCTTTTCCCAGTCTCCAAAATCGGCTTTCAGTTTAGTGAAATGATTGACCAGTGAATCCGCTTCAGGTATTTTCCTTGCCAATAGTAAGTTGTTCAAGCTATCTATCCTTTCTATTTGAGGCTCTATCTGTTCTTGAATGGCTTCTGCTTCCAGATGTATCCGATTTGCCTCAACTAATAGTGGGTTGTCTTTAGGCGATTTTGATGAACAAGCCACAATCATAAGCCATACTATTAGTAATCCGGTTGTTTTCATGATGTTTATTGGATTTTATGTTTGAAAAAACGCTCCATCTGTACTTGTTTAAGCCTGGTTTCTTCTGATTTAAACCAGTGCGCTGGCGGATAAAAAAACAAGACAATTGATACAAATGAGAGCACCCAGAAAATAATGCGCTGGCTTCTGATAGTCTTTGTGCCTCTGGCAGCAGGCTTATACAACTGGTAAAAGCTGAAGCCAAAAATAAGGAATTGCACCCCTAACAATGCCGGCTTAAAAGTCTGCAAAGCCATTAAAACACTCAACCCTCCGCCTAAACCTATCAATATCGGTAAACCGCAGCAAAACAAATGAATCAGAAAAGAACTAATGAGTTGGAATCCTAAAAGTACTTTAGTCATATTACAATTATTTTATAGAAGGCTGGTATAGAGCCAACCGGTTATGAAATTTGAATTAAAAATTTATGCAACAATGATGCAAAAATAAATTTCAATAATTAAATTTGCAACAATGTTGCATAAATTTTTTAATTACTATGAAGACTCCTTCCAATTTCCATTTTTTCAGCATCAGTATATTACTGATTTGTACTTCTTTATGTTTTTCATGGCAGATAAGTCCTCAAAAAATCACCTGGAAAGATTTGAAGGATGTGCGTTTTAAGAAGCGATTCAATAAACAGGAGAATATGTTGTTTCTCTATCCTGAATTTGGGGATAAAGTAAAAGCTTTGGAGGGAAAAGAGTTAGAAATCAGAGGGTATGTGATTCCGGTTAATCCTACCGAAAATATATATGTTCTCTCTGCTAATCCAATGGCAGCTTGTTTTTTCTGTGGAGGTTCTGGTCCTGAATCAATTATTCAGTTAAAACTAAAAAAGCCTAAAAGACTTGCAACCGATGAAATATGGATTGTGCGAGGCATACTCAGGCTTAATGCTGAAAATATAGAAGAGCTTAATTATATTTTACAGGAAACAGAATTTATTAGGAAATTTAATTGATAAAGTGATGAGTTTGGCGAAGTTTTCTCTGCGCTACGGCCGCCTCACCCTCTAAATCTCCCTCTCCCAAAGGAGATTTAGAGGGTGAGGCAAATCCAAATAATATTTTGCTTAAAAAACTTTTGAGTTGGCCTCAATTAACTTCCAGAGGACTTTTTAGCGGGGCGAAAAAATTTTCTCTTTGGTTTATTCTTATGGCTATATGATTTTTTAATGCCTTTTTTTTCGCCGACTGTTTTATACTCAGGAGCCGGGCCTAATCCTAGACTCTCAGTAATATTTTGTTTTTCTATTTCTTTCTCTAACAGTTTTTCTATACTTCTTATACGATACTGATCTTTTTCGTTAATAAAAGTGATAGCCGTACCAGTGGTTTCAGCCCTTGCTGTTCGACCGATGCGGTGAATATAATCCTCTGCATCGCGTGGCACATCAAAATTGATTACATGGCTCAGGTTGTTAATATCAATACCTCTTGAAAGCACATCTGTGGCTACCAGGATTTTATATTGTTTATTTTTAAAGTCCCGTAATACTTTCTCGCGTTCTTCCTGCGAGTTATCTGATGAAATACCTCTGGCTTCCCACTTTAGTTTTGTCAGTGATCTGATAATTTTATCAATCATCATTTTCTGTGAAGAAAATATGATTACAGACTCAACTTTAGCATCTTTTAGCAGATGAACCAATAATGGGATTTTCTGCACATCATTTGCCAGATAAAACTGTTGGTCTATTCCTTCGGCTGGTTTAGAAGTGGCCAGTCTCACCTCTTCGGGATTATGAAGAATTTTATTGGCAAAATCTCTTATTTTTTTGGGCATTGTAGCCGAAAACATCAGTGTCTGACGTTTGACAGGAAGGTGTTTTATGACAAAAAGAATATCATCTAAAAAACCCATATCAAGCATTTTATCAGCTTCATCTAATACGAGGCATTTGATATGGTCGAATTTTACTTCACCTGATTTCATATGAGCCATCAGGCGTCCAGGGGTCGCTATAATTATGTCTGCCCCATGCACCAGTGCTTTTCGCTGCTGGTCCCATTCTTCACCTTTACCACCTCCATAGATAGCAATACTGGTTGCATTGATAAAATAACTGAACCCTTCTATTTGTTCGTCAATCTGTTTGGCTAGTTCACGGGTAGGCACAAGCACCAGGGCAGATGTCTGATTACTCTGTGAGTGTATTATCTGATTGAGTAAAGGAATAAGATAAGCAGCAGTTTTGCCTGTGCCTGTCTGGGCAGAAGCGATAAGGTCTTTTCCGGCAAGAATAAGAGGAATCGTTAATTCTTGTATTGGAGAAGCCTGAATATAATTCATTGCATCTACACCCGATAGCAGGTTTTCGTGTAGATTAAGTTCGTTAAATTGCAAGTTTCAGTAAGGAATTACATTTTGGTAAAACGTAAATATAGCATAAATAAATGGAAAATGCGTAAAAAAGCGAAGCATCAACTCCTTTACGCATTCTTCACCTGGCTCCCTATTCGATACCTGATTAAATTTTAAATGTCTTATACGCTTACTTTGAGTAGGACCAACCTAATAGTTTTTACTTAAAGAAAAACTTAATTGGTGCAATTTCAGCTTTTACCGAATCGATTAATGAACCTGTTGGCTTATACCTGAAAACATATCCCGCCTGCTTATATGACGGCGTAATAGCAGCATATATTATATTCTCTTTTGGATCAAATCCTAAAGCCGAAAACGTGCGTTTGATCAAAGGTGTAGTTGTTGAAATGGCTGCATCAGTTATATTAAAACTATATATTTCGCCACCTGTGCTCCAATGCGAATAATCAAAGTAAATAGTTGTTTTATTGGCATTTAAAGCTAGCATTCCCGGCACTTTTTCAGTAGTTTTTTCAGTGCTTATCGTTGCCTCTATTGTTTTAGTTGAAGGATTAATTCTCAAAAATTCTTTATCAACCGAACACCAGATTTTATTATTGGCATCAACTATCAGGTTAGTAGTACCTCCTTTTAAATTAATTTTTGTCGATACCTCGTCCTTGCTTATATCAATTACTGAAATTTCGCTTTTACCCGAATAGGCATTATTACCAACGAAAGCTTCATTTCCTACTACTACAATTCCTTCTGCCCCATTTTGTACTGTAATTTTCTTGGTCACTTTGTTAGTAAGTAAATCAATTACTAATATATATCCTGGCTTGTAGGTGTAATCAGCATTAAGCACATCCCAACACACAACATAAGCTTTATTCGCAGCCACTTTTATGGCACTACGTGGGTTCTCTACTTCTTTAATTCTTGCCTCTGACTTAAAGGTACGGGCATTTACAATTTCAATAGCATCTTGCCCATCAGTAGAATTATCTACCAATATAATTCCTTTATTGTCTGCCACCGCATAATCTGTGATACCCCCGGTAATAGTACGACTATTCTCTTTTTGAAATATATCCATAAGAGCTTTTGTAGAGTCGCGTTTTAGTAAAGAAATAGACCCGTTATTGTCAAAAAAGTTTCCGGCATTAATAACAAAGACACCTGAGTCATAGGGTTGTGCAGGTTCTGTTTCTTTCGTTTCACAAGAAAAAAGCGCTATTGAAACAAAACTGAGTAGTGATAATTTTTTAAAATTCATTGTATTATTTTGTTATGTTAAATACTAAGTTGATTGCAAAATTTCTGCCCGGCATGGCATTGCGTTTAGAATTGAGGTACAATTCATCAAAAACATTATTGATCTGAAAGAATACTTTTGCATCTATGTGCTTCCATCGTAAGCCATTTTCTATAATCATATTAAAAATCTGTTGCCCATCCAGCCATTTAGAATTGTCGAAAGTATAGTATCGGCGGCTGTTGGCTTGCCATTGAAGCGTAGCACGGAATGGCATTCCGTGTTTTTTCAGGAATTCCGCTTTACTCAATGATAGAGTTTGAAAAAATACATTTGTCGTAAAATTGTGTTTTGGAATATAAATCAATTGCTTGCCTATTATATCGGCAGAAAAATTATCGTATGCCTTTTGCTGGGAAGAATGCGTAAGAGCATACTGAGCTGTTAATCCAGAAGAAATCCGCTCGTGCTGATACAGAACCTTATTAGAAAACTCTATTCCTTTGGCTAAAACCTGTTGCAGATTTTGTACCCGATAACCTGTTTCGGGGTTCCAGTATACCCAATTATCTATCAGGTTATGATAGACATTCAACGAAGAACTGAAACTGAAACCTTTTTTTGTCTGATTCCAGTTTATACCCAGTTCTTTGTTAAAGCCATCTTCCGGTTTGAGCTCAGGATTACCCAGGTCAGACCAGTAACGTTCGTTCATGGTGGGGATTCGGTAACTGCGGGAAAGGTTACCTGTGAGTTTAACAAATTTAACGAGTTGATATTCAAGCCCTAAAGCGGGAGCTATTGGCGGGTCAAAACTCTTAATAAGTGCTTGTCTGACATTGAATGTAGTCAGGAATTTTGATGTAATCTGATACCTCAACCAGGCGAATACATCAAGCCTGTTTTCAACTATATTGCCTTTATCATACCCATCTACATGGGCTATTACACGCGCCGCTTCCGTGCCGATATGAGCAACGAGTTTCGAGAATTTCCATTCATGCTCGGCACGGATCAGAAAACGGTCAATCGTTGTACGGCTTGGTTTAATAAAATCTCCCTTACCATAGTTGGTTATATCTTGTACATAGCCTCCTCTGATAGTCAGGTTTTTAATCTGATATGTATTCAGAATCCTGACAGCCTGCGTCTGTAATACCTCTCTGGTATGGATTGATTGCGGTGAAATCTCGACATTATTATCTGATAGCCAGATATTCAGAGAAATCTGACCCTGATTTTTTGTCAGAAAGAACAAATCCTGAATAAAGCCTTTTGAGTCTGTCGTTGATCGTTCAACCGGATAATATTCTCTTTCGGTATATGGATAATTGTTATTCAGAACACCTTTGTAAAAAAGAGTTTTGGAAGAGACACCTTTATCAGACAAACGAACGCTTAGCTGACTTTGCCAGTTATCAAAACTTGCCAGACGTTGCCCCAGATTTACTTGTAGATTCTTCTCCCAGATAGGTTTTGCATCC
>CBIHRH010000383.1:0-5452 GCA_966212365.1 uncultured Emticicia sp.
CTTGTTCTCCAATTCTTCCACACATCCATTCAAAGAATAATAATCGGCTACCAAATCATCCTTTTTGGTTAGCTCAGTTAATAGCTGAGCATAAGCCATTGGAGAAAGGTTTAGTCCATCAGAAACAAAATTGACAGAGTTTTCAACCGTATATGTAGGTTCTTCTTTAGATGAAAAAGCCTGAACTGATAAGGTAGGAGCTAACGAAAGCGCAGATGACAGTTTCAGGAAATTCCTGCGTTGTAGGTGGTTCATGGGTTTGTGTTCGTTAATGAGAGAATCACTAAAATTAATCAGAATTATTAAGGTTTAGAAGTGCTGGTAAGAATTATTCTTAAAATCAGATAGTCTTAATTAATCTCCAATCGTATTTAAAAGAAATCTAATATTCACTACATTTAATCGTTTAATATAAACCCTTACGCTTTAAGCAAAATCTGAAATTTTTATATACATTTGTCATAAACTCGTCTAGACAAGTTCTGAAGAAATGAATTTTTAAAAAAATTTAATAATGTTTGAAAAAGTTTTATTTTTTCTATAAAAAGTACTAAATTTGTCTCGTTATAATTTCTATTCGAAAACCTAAATGAAAACTTTAACCGTAAAAATTAAGTATTTTTTTCTTCTTTGCCTTATTACGGTAGGCATCGCTTCTATTGTCTGGAATTGTACGAGTGCTTCTGCCGAAATCTCGGCCATGCCTGATGAAGTAGACTATAATTTTCATATCCGCCCTATACTATCTGACCGTTGTTTCAAATGCCACGGCCCTGATGCCAATAAGAGAGAGGCCAATCTGCGCCTGGATACACCCGAAGGAGCGTTTGCCGCTTTGAAAGATAATCCGAAAGCACATGCCTTGGTAGCCGGTAACCCGGATATGTCGGAAGTGTTTTTAAGAATTACTTCTAAAGACTCTACGCAACTCATGCCTCCGGTTGAATCTAATCTGAAACTGACACAACATGAGATAGACCTGATTGAAAAATGGATAAAACAAGGCGCCAAATACAAAGCGCACTGGGCATTTATTGAACCAAAAAAGACGAATGTTCCGAAAGCAGATGAAGATTGGGTAGTAAACGAAATCGACAATTTTGTGTACGCCAGAATGCGCGACAAAGGTTTGAAACCAAATGACGAAGCAGATAAAGAACAATTATTAAAAAGAGTAAGCCTTGATTTAACCGGATTGCCGCCAACGCTGGAAATGCAGGAGAAATTCCTAAAAGATACTTCACCTAATGCTTACGAAAAGGTAGTAGACGAATTGTTGAAGAACAAGCACTACGGGGAAAAAATGGCTACTTATTGGTTGGATGTAGCCCGTTATGCCGATTCACATGGCTATCAGGATGATGGTTTGCGCACGATGTGGCCATGGAGAGACTGGGTGATTCATGCTTATAACGATAACTATCCTTATAGCAAATTTTTAAGCTGGCAATTGGCCGGAGATTTATTGCCAAATCCTGATGGCAGCGACAAGCCATCCAAAGAAATGCTATTAGCAACCGGCTTTAACCGTAACCATAAAATCACGCAGGAGGGGGGAGTAATTGATGAAGAATATCGGGTGGAATATGTAACCGACCGCACCAATACTTTTGGTAAATCTTTCCTCTCGCTCACATTTGAGTGCGCCAAGTGTCATGACCATAAGTATGACCCGATTTCACAAAAAGACTATTACAGTACTTTTGCCTTTTTCAATCAGGTACCTGAAAAAGGACTATTCGGAACCATTGATGCTTCTTATGCCGACCCGCCGAATATGGCCATTACTGATGCCGATGTGAAATCTTTATTGAAATTTATCAATAAGAAAGATACAGCCAAAGTAATGGTAATGGTAATGAAAGATACTTCTAAAGTGCGTACCACTTATGTATTGAATAGAGGGAATTACGATGCGCATGGCGATTCGGTAACCTATGGTCTGCCTAAAAGTATTCTGTCTTTTGATACTACCAGATATGGCAAAGGTCGCCTGGGCTTAGTCAAATGGTTATTGGATAATAAAAACCCATTAACCTCAAGAGTATATGTCAATCGCTTATGGGCGCAATTCTTCGGCAGAGGTATTGTAAAAACTCTGGGTGATTTTGGTATGCAGGGAGAATTACCTTCACACCCTGAATTATTAGATTGGTTGGCAGTAGATTTCAGAGAAAAAGGCTGGAATGTACAGCTATTTGTGAAACAGATAGTGATGTATGCTACTTACAGACAATCATCGGTAGTTACTGATAAACATTTGAAAACGGACCCTGAAAATATCTTCCTTGCTCGTGCTTCCCGTATCCGTCTTCCTGCCGAAAATGTTCGCGATTATGTATTATCAAGCAGCGGTATTCTGAATGATGAAATAGGTGGACCAAGTATCAAACCTTATCAGCCAAAAGGATTGTGGGAGGTAGCTACTTCGGGTAGAGGAAGCTTGTCGAGATATGTGCAAGACCATGAATCTGATTTGTATCGCCGGGGGATGTATGTATTTATCAAACGGACAGTACCGCCGCCAACCATGCTTATTTTTGATGCCAGCAACCGTGACCAATGCGAAGTGCAACGCGTACGGACCAACACACCTTTGCAGGCATTGGTTATGATGAATGACCCGCAAATGATTGAAGGCTCACGGGTATTGGCAGAGAATTTGACGCTCGAAAAAGCCTCTATAGATGAAAAACTCGAAAACGCGTTCAGAAAAGTGCTGTGTCGTATGCCTAAAGATAAAGAAATGGCTGTTATTAAGCAGTATTTCGAAAACGAAGCAAGTCTATTGAAAAAAGACCCGAAAAGAGCTGAAAGGCTTTTGAAAATAGGTGAATATAAGCATGAAACCGTGAAAGACAAAGCTTCGGCGGCAGCCTTAATGCAAACAATTCAGATGTTGTATAACATGGAAGAAGCCATCATGAGAGTCTAATGCTCTATTATTTTTTCCTTTATCATAATTTTTCCGATGGAAAACGAGTTTTTCAAAAACAGATTAAATATTACCCGCAGACACTTTTTAAGTAAGTCGGCAGTAGGTTTGGGTAGTATGGCATTGGGTTCGCTATTAATGCCCAATTTATTTACAGGCGAAGAAGAAAACCTGGCCCAATTGCCATTGGGTTTGCCACATTTTGCACCCAAAGCCAAGCGAATCATTTATCTGTTTCAGAATGGAGCACCTTCTCAGTTAGAGACTTTCGACTATAAACCATTATTGAATAAAATGGCAGGAGAAGACCTGCCGGAATCAATCAGAGGAACACAAAGATTGACGGGTATGACCGCCAATCAGACTAAATTCCCTTTGATAGGTTCCTACTTTGGTTTTAAACAATACGGGCAATCAGGTGCCTGGGTAAGCGATATGCTACCGAATATGGCCAAGATTGTTGATGACCTTTGTATCATTAAAACCATGAATACAGAAGCCATTAACCATGACCCTGCGCTGACCTTTATCCAGACCGGAGCTCAGATTGGTAACCGTCCGAGTATGGGTGCATGGATGAGCTATGGCTTGGGTAGTGAAAACAAAAACCTGCCTGCGTTCTGTGTATTGCTCTCCCGTGGTCGTGGTAATGGTCAGGGAGTTTATTCTAAACTCTGGACTAACGGCTTCTTAGATTCAACGCATCAGGGTGTAGTATTCAGTAGTGGTGAAGACCCGATTCTATATCTGAAAGATATTGATGGTATCGATAAAGATTCTCGCCGCAGAATGTTGGATAAATTGTCAGAATTGAATCATTTAGGTTTTGAAGCAAGCGGAGACCCAGAAGTGCAAGCCAAAGTACAACAATATGAAATGGCATACCGTATGCAAACGGCTGTACCGGAATTGACCGACCTTTCAAAAGAGCCTGACCATATTGTAAAAATGTATGGCCCTGAATGTCTGGTGCCGGGTACTTATGCAGCCAATGTATTATTAGCCAGAAAACTATCTGAATCAGGCGTACGTTTTGTACAATTATATCACCAGGGATGGGACCAACACGGAAATCTACCTAACGAAATGCCATTACAGGCCGAAGATGTAGACCGTTCATCAGCCGCCTTGATTATGGATTTAAAACAAAGAGGTTTATTAGATGAAACCTTAGTAATATGGGGTGGAGAATTTGGCAGAACCAACTATTGTCAGGGTACTTTTACGAAAGATAATTACGGCAGAGACCATCATCCAAGAGCTTATACTATCTGGATGGCTGGTGGCGGTGTAAAACCGGGGATTGTATATGGAGAGACTGATGAATTTGGCTATAATGTAATCAAAGACCCTGTGCATATTAATGATTTCCACGCGACTGTGATGCACCTGATGGGCTTGAATCATGAACAACTAACTTATAAACATTTAGGTAGAAGATACAGACTGACTGATGTAGCAGGTAAATTAGTGCCGGGCATTATTGCTTAGTCTTGCTTGCAGTCTCAAACCACCTATTGCACCCTAAACACTCAATGAATCGTTTTTTCAAAGTTTGCTCGTATCTTTTACTGGTTGGCAATATTCTATTATTATTCTTACTCCTGTTTGAGGAGAGGGTCAGAATACCTGTCTGGATTAGTCCGTTTGGTCGTTTGCACCCTGCCCTTTTACACCTTCCGATAGGCTTCTCAGTCATTCTGGTTATCTTCTTATTTTTTAAAAAAGAGTTTGAGCCTAAGAGCTATACATTCTTTGTAAAATTGCTTCTAATCATAACAGCCCTTACCTCTTGCCTCACGGCGTTGATGGGTTTCTTTTTATCGAAAGAAGGCGGATATGATGCAAGACTTTTGCAATGGCATAAATGGACAGGCGTTGGTGTCAGCATATTTACTTATGCACTTACCTGGTTTTATGAGGAATTATCCCGGAAAGCCAGAACTATGCAATTGCTTTCTGCCGGAGGATTGATACTTTTTATATTGGCAGGGCATTTTGGTGCGGCCATCACGCATGGAGAAAACTACGTTTTTGAAGCCTTTGAAACGAAAGAAAAAGCAGTAACCTTTTCGCAGGATAGCAGTCTATATCAGGCCACTATTATGCCGATTCTTGAAAAGAAATGTATGAGTTGCCACAACGACCAGAAAGTAAAAGGTGAACTCAATATGAGTAGTATTGCCAAAATTCTGAAAGGCGGTAAACATGGAGCTTTATGGAAAGCAGGCGATACAACGAGTCTTCTATTACAACGTGTATATCTACCAGAAGAGAAAAAGGAACATATGCCACCAAAAGGTAAAGAGCAATTGACTGTTGAAGAAATTGCTCTATTAACGGCATGGATTAAAGAGGGGGCAGATATGAAGAAAGCGGTTAAAAATTATGTACATCTTTCAAAAGCGAAAGCATTAGCATTTAAAGTAACATGAAGTGAAGGAACAGAAAGAGTCTATGAATTTCCGGAAGCATCAGAAATTGCTTTATCAGAAGTAAAAACACCTTATTTTGTCT
>CBIHRH010000384.1:0-5447 GCA_966212365.1 uncultured Emticicia sp.
CAGCAAAGCTATAGGCTTTCATAGGCAAAACTTAGTAAAAAATGGACAATTTAAGTGAGGTTATCAATTAATTTTCGTCCCGTAAACTTCACTACATCTTTATAAAAATGGCTCATATCATAATAGCCAAAATCATAAGGGCTAAAATCTGATTTGTCTGCAACATAATTTTGCAGCGCAGTTCTGACTCTTAGAATCGAAAAGTAATTTTTAGGCGTGGTACCTATTACCTGATTAAAATAGCGGTAGATGGTTTTATTCGTAGCAAAAACCTCTCTCGCCACTTCACTACTATTAAACTCCATATTACTGATATGATACGTTTCAATGGCTTTTTGTACAGTTCTGAAATAATGTTCCTGATTAGGTTGTTTCTTACATTTGTTAAGAAAAAAATTTTGCAACAAAATTACCCGCTCTTCAAAATTATCTATCCTTTTAATTTGCTGAATCAGTTGCGTTGGCAGAAGCGTAGCCAAATTAATAAGCGTTTCTCCTAAAGCGCTTTGCTTGATTCCAAAGATGGATTCAAAGCCTCCGGGAGAAAACTTAACCGTAAAAATATGATCTGTCGGGTGGTTATATCGCTCAACAATCGAATTTCTTAAAAGCAGGACGTCGTCATCTGATTGAACAGAATAGAGTTTATCACTAATCAATAACTGATAGGGCGAACCTAAATTAAACCAGAAAGTAGGCGTCCAACTCGGAAAAAGCCTGACATTGAATTGCTCATTAGCAATATGTTCAAGCGTAGCTTGTGAAGAAGATTCTGAAAAAAATTCGATATATTCAGCCAGTTCTCCGCAAGGAGCCTGATACTGGTATATCTTATGAATATTATCAAAAATCTCAACCATTCGCTTCTATTAGTTGTTCGTCAGTATTTTTCCCATATCCTCACCCATCTTTCTCATACGGGCGTAATTTTCGTAAGAATTTTTCGATTTATCCATTTCTATCTTCAAATTCCCCGGATACATTTTTATATAGAAATTCATTTTATTATCTAACGCAATTGTACCGTCTATTCTTGAATTTTCAAAAGAAAAATCGCCTCCATTTTCTAATTTACTGTCCATGTAGCGCTGTACCTCTTTGGTTCTGTCTTCAGGGAAGTGAGCTACGAATTTATACAAATCATTAGACTCGCTATGCGAAATAGAAATATCGCCTCTATGTCTGCATGAAGAGGAAATACCTACCAACCCAACGGTAATGAGGACTAAGTTAAATAGCTTTTTCATAATAATTGAAAATTTAACGGTTTATAATTCATAATTTGTACTACAAATATAAGGCAATAAAAGATACATTGTTATACATAGTACCTTGCTATTTGATAAATTTATATAAGTGGTAATAGGATTTGATGAGTGGTGATTTTAAAGGTTGAGTCTTATTCAAGATTTCAGAGTAGACGCCTCTATGAATAAAATGTAAACCTTACTTCCTTATATGAGATGGCTAACAAGAAAAAAAGTTACTAAATATTACTACTTTTTTCTAAATCAATCAGGAAGCGTTCTACCTGTGCAGGCTGTTTAAATATTAGTATTGTGCGATTAGGCGCATGTTGAGCAATCTTTTCTAAAACTACAGGGCGATAAGATTTTCGATAACCGATAATCCATACTAGAAACTCTAAATCCAGTTTTTCAGGACAACCCTCAGTCATATCAGGTCGGGTAGTACCTCTATATTTGAAGAATCTTTTTATTACCCTTTGCAAGCAGAGTAACATCGGAAAGTCAAGGAAAATAATGGTGTCTGCTGCCTCAAAGCGGGTTGACATCGTGCTTTGGTAGTTTCCATCAATAATCCATTCGTCTTGTCTGGTTATCTTTTCTAATATTATATACTCTTCCTCGCGGGGTCGCATTTTCCAACCAGGCTGCCAGAATTCTTTATCCAAATGAACCACTGGCAAATCCAATATTTCTCCAATTTGCCGTGCTAAAGTAGATTTACCGGCACCTCCACAACCTACTATAGCAATCCTTTTCATGGTTCAATTAGTCATTAATGTCTCTCACAAATTTAATGCTTTCTAAATAGGTTTCATCCATTTGCTCCGCTTATCCATCTTTTTAGAAACCCAATTTACTCCACAAAAAACTGTATTCGTCAGAAATCACTACTGCCCCGCATGACATTTAAATAGGTTTGCCTCATCATTTAAACGAATCAGCACATGAGTAAGCTACTACCTTATATTCTATTCCTCCTTTTTCTTATACCTCAATTGTTCGGACAAACCACTATTAAAGGAAAGATAACTGATAAAAAAGGGGAAGCGCTTCCCGGTGCCAACGTATTTATCAAAGGCAGCTACGATGGAGCTTCGAGCGATGCAGAGGGCAACTTTAGTTTCAGAACCAGTAGAAAAGATACGGCGACCCTAGCCGCCAGTTTTGTGGGTTATGAAAACTATGAGCAAAAAATCACGTTAACTCAAGCTACTCTTGAAGCGACCATTAAAATGCAGGAGGCGATGAATGCACTGAATATGGTTACCATCACAGCAGGTACATTTGAGGCATCGGATAGTAAAAAAATGGTAATGCTTAAGCCACTTGATATTGTAACAACCGCAGGTGGTGGTGCTGATATTGTGGCGGTGATGCAGTTATTACCGGGTGCTCAGCGCGTAGGCGAACAAGAAGGATTATTTGTGAGGGGTGGTTCCGCCAATGAAACCAAAACTGTGATCGATGGCATGATTGTACAGAATCCATTCTTTAGTAGCACGCCTGATGTACCACAACGTGGACGTTTCACACCCTTTATGTTTAAAGGGACTGCTTTTAGTACAGGAGGATATTCGGCACAATATGGTCAGGCATTATCGTCGGTACTATTGCTGAATACCAAGGATAAAACCGATGATATTAGTGGATGGAATATCAATGCGAATCTGGCAGGGTTAGGTGCTACTTATACGCATAAAGGAAGTATCTCAGGTTCGTTGTACTATACCAACCTCTCCCCTTTTTTCAATCTGATGAAATCTAATGTGCAGTTTGATAAAGTGCCTCAGGGCTTGAATACTTCATTAACAGTCAATGAAAACCTTACTAAAAATAGCACTTTGAAATTGTATGGGACTTATTCAGATAATCAGTCGGCTATGTCGTTTCCATCTTATGATGAGGTCGGTTCCAAGTATCGTTTCGATTTAAAGAATAAGAATGTATTTACGAATGGTACTTATCAGGTAAATTTTGATGAAGGTAGATGGGTATTATTAACAGGATTATCTTATAGCCACAACAGCGACAAAATAAAAATAGGTAATGACGATGGAGATAGATTAGATGAGCGCACACAAGTGCGGGCAGTTATGACAAGGTTATTTGGTAAAAACAATACCAGTTCGGTTTTATTCGGGGCAGAGTTTCATGCTATTAAAGTAGGCAATATCTACAACCAATATAATTTAAGCCTAAGAGATAATTATAGTGCCGCATTTGTAGAAACAGAGGTATATCTGACACCAAAACTGGCCGGAAGATTTGGTATAAGAACTGAGTATACGAGTGTAATCAGCAAGGCTAATATTGCTCCTCGCATTTCATTGGCTTATAAAACCGGGCAATATAGCCAGGTATCATTAGCGGCAGGACAGTTTTATCAGACACCGGAGAAAAACTATCTATACCTGAACCAAAAATTAGGTTATGAACTAGCCAACCACCTGATTCTGAATTACCAAATTATTAAAAACGACCGTACTTTCAGAGTAGAGGGCTTTAAGAAAGATTATAAGAATCTGGTAGTGGAACACACGACTTATTATGACCCGAATCCTTACCGTTTCCCAACTGGTCTGACTGATAATAGTGGCAAAGGCTATGCACAAGGCTTCGACGTGTTTTTCAGAGATAAGAAGAGTATCAAAAGTGGTGAGTTCTGGTTGACTTATTCATTTCTGGATACTGAGCGCATGTTTAGAAATTATCTGAAAGAAACTACGCCTACTTTTGCCTCTAAACATAATGTAAGTGTAGTGTATAAACAATTCTTCGAGAAAATCGGCACGAATGTAGGTGTTACCTTTACTCATACCAGCGGGCGTCCGAATTATGATTTTGCTACTACTTCATTTACGCCTGAATACACTAAGCCATATCAGAATGTAAGTTTATCAGCCAGCCATATCCGTACTATCAAAGGCAACTTTATTGTATTCTATGCCACGCTCGATAACCTCTTTGCCCGTAAAAATGTATTCGGCTATCGTTACTCGGCTGATGGCAAACAACGCTTTGAAGTAATTCCACCGATGTATCGGACATTCTTTATTGGTTTATCAATGAATTTATCGAAGCAGATGTCTAAACCTAAAGAGGCTGATTTGGATAATTTGTAGTTTTTGGTTGGAGAAAGGAGGGGGTAACAAGGAGAAAGGGCCTGCGTGCCACGCGTATACTCGTCCGCAAAAGCGTGTGGCACGCATATTTTGGGGTAAATCTAAATTATTTACTTAACCAATACTTTATAAGAAATTTTTTACGATGCTAGTAGATAATTCCAAGCCCAAGTAAGCGTGCCACGCCCTTTTGAATCCGAGTAGAGGCGTGACACGCGGGCCTCTTAAAACTCACTCCCATAAATCACCCTCCCTTTCAAATCCTCCAGACTCACTTTATCAACCTCACAAATCCCATTTGAAGTAAAGCCTATGCCAGCTATCAGACCGAGGGATTGTTCGTAAGGTTTTTCGAAAATCTTTTTATTGCCTAGATATACTGTTACCTGTTTATTAACAACTTGTATTTCTAAATCCTGCCATTGTGTTAAATCACAACCGAAGGGTGATAAATCTGTGGTTTTGCCGCTTAAATCTTTGTCACTTATTTTGGCATTTATCTCACTGATACATCCCGGAGATGTGTTAGTAAAATACATGAAAGAGTTCTCGCAGAATACTTCTGTCATAATCCAGGGGCAAAGGGTATTTTTGATTTTCCGTAGGCGGAAGCGAGCTTTGTATTTAAAATTATCACCTCCAACATCCATCAATTTCGGGCAGAAAGTATAGAAATAAATCTGGTCTTTCTGGAAATCTATACTATTTTCTTCAATGGCTTCATCAGTTATGCCTAATACCCCATCGTGTATGGCGTTGCCTTTAATAAAGTATTTGGGCTTCACTTCTCTAAAATGAGCCTTGCTATAGCAAAACCAGTCTTTAGCTGTAATATTTACACCTATTTCTTTCAATACTTTGCCATTAGCCATGAGTTTGGCTTTATGATAACCCGGTTCATAATAAATATCCGTCAGGGTATGGCTATTTTTTAATATCCCTACTTTAGTTTGTTCATTCCATGATTGTTGAAAATGGAAACTATCTGCGGCTACTTTATCAACATTATAGTTGAAGACTACGCTATTAGGGATATTCTGTGAGCTTGTTTGTCGCGCTGAAAACTGAATATTAT
>CBIHRH010000385.1:0-5439 GCA_966212365.1 uncultured Emticicia sp.
GTTATATTCGCCTAAGCGCACGGCAAATAATTGGGTTGCCATGCTCAAACCTGCCTTCGATACACAATATTCACCGCGATTTACAGAAGCTATAGTAGCAGAAATTGAGGAGACATTAATAATGCAACTATGGAATCCTAAATCATCGTTTCGTTGCTCAATCATCCAATTCGCTACTGCCTGAGTTAAAAAGTATGTTCCTTTCAGGTTGGTCGAAATCACATAATCAAAACTTTCTTCAGTCGCTTCCAGAATATCGTTGCGTTGTTTGGGTGCCACTCCTGCATTATTTACTAATACGTGTAAACTGCCAAAATAGGCCTTTATTTTTTCAAGCATTACTTTACGGTCATCAGTAGAAGCTATATCTCCCTGACAATAAATCACCTCTGCGCCTAATCTACCCAAATCAATTAGTACATCTTTAACCGCTTCTTCAGCGCGCATGCCATTAATAGCCAGATTGAAACCTGCCTTTGCCAAGTGCTCAGCTATACCCAGGCCAATTCCTCTGCTACCACCTGTGATAAATGCTACTTTTTTCACTGTTGCTCTTTAATTTGCTTTAAGGTATCTGCTATATCTAAATTCTTATACAACGGATCTAACGGGAAACAACCCGAAATTAATCCATTCCGCGGTGCCGTTGTACAATCAGAGAATGTACGACAAATCAATTTGCGTTGCATAGGGCGATTATTTAAGATATCATCAGGCAAAGTAGGATATGATAATACCATACGACCTAGTCCGACAAAATCGGCCATATTATTTCTTAATACATACTGACCAATATTTGGTAACCAATCCTGTGCATATGAATAAGCCGAGCCAACAATTACCAACTCAGGGAAAGCTTGTTTTAATTCATTCGTTACATTAATTTGTCGGGCTACCCCTAAAAAAGGCTCCTCCGGTGGATAATAACCATCAGAAGGAGGGAATGTAGCCGGGCGCATCAGATGTGGGTTATAATATGGACTACCCACTGTAATACAAATCAACTGAATACCCAACTCCTGTGCTAATGCTAAAAAGGCTTTTGGTTCTTCTAAATCAATGGTTGTGCCTTTACCTGTTCCGCCAAAGGCATAGTTGTATTCTTCCCCCACTGAATAATCAGGTTCGCCTTGTCCTTCACTATCTTTTTTGAATGGTACCCAATCAAAGGCACTTAAGCGTATACCCATCTCTAAGCCGGGTGCTTCTCTTTTAATACCATCAACAATGTTTCTCAGGAAACGGGTACGATTTTCAAAACTGCCTCCATATTTACCTTCGCGGTTAAATGAGCTTAAGAACTCATGCCCTAAATAACCGTGACAATGTTTTAAATCTACGAAGTGAAATCCTGCTTTTTGCGCCAGAACAGCAGCCTTTACAAAATCCTCAACCAATCCGTCAATATCCTCATCAGTCATTAATGGATAGTTCTCTGCCAAATGATATTTCCTATCTAATATCGGATGGTTATACAGAATCTTTGATTCAAACTTTGTATGACTATTGGGTTTGCAGAATCTACCTGAATGCGTGAGTTGAAGGCCAACTACAAGATCATCCGTACTGCCAAACTTCTCTGCATGTTTGCTCATTACCATCTGAAATAATTCTTCAAACTCAGGCAGATTCGCTTCATTGATTAACAATTGATTCGGATTTGCACGGCCATCATGGCGAACAGCAGCGGCTTCACATCCCCATAATAATTTTGCACCGCTGATAGCAAAATTCTCCCAACGGCGTTTGGTATATTCACTGGGTTTGCCGTCTTCCGTACCATCCCAGCCTTCCATCGGCAGAATACAAAAACGATTACCTATCAATTTTCCCGATTTTAAAGTCAAAGGCTCCGCAAACGGTGATTGTGATGCTTCAACTAATTCATCATCAAAATTCAGATCAACCTGCCCATCTTCCAGATATTTCCTTAAATCGGCAGCGGTTTTTAATTGTGCTACTCTGATATATTTAGGTTTAAATTTGCCACTCATATTTTCAATCGTAAATTATTGTCTGTCTAAACAGTTGTAAAAAGTATAATAGGTATCGTTATCGATGATTTTTTGTACATATAATGCCACTTCACGGATATGGTAATCACCCCACATACTTGATTCGCCATAAGCAATTTTGCTTCCCTCCGGCACATAATCCCACCCATTCGGCTGATGATAGATGGAGTGTAGTAAAATACCCTGGTGATTAGGATTTGTACTTAAATACGGTTCCTGTAAAATGGTATCCATGACCGTTAAGCCTGTTTGCCAGTATTTTTCTCCGGCTTCTACTTCTCCTTTATTTATCAGATACCTACCCAAACGCAAAAGCCCTTGTGCTGCAATAGCAGCGGCCGAGCCATCAACAGGCTCATAATCATTAAAAGGATTAGCAGGTTGGCTTAGATAATCACCCAGCTTATATAGGTTTGGTGCGCCTGTATCCCAATAAGGTACGCCATCAATAGGCGTATGTTCAATATAAAAATCGCAGGTCGCTCGTGCAGCTCTTAGCATATAATTCTCAATGACTACCCTACCACCATAAGGCAATAATTCTTCATCTGTGAGAATAGATAAAAACTCGAGTTCTTCAGGAAAACCACAGATGGCCCAGGCTAAACCACGAGTCCAGGTTGAAAACCCTGTATAACCTTGTTGAGAATTTGGGCAACGGAAGTTGCCGTCCTTCGTATTGAAAATGCTTTCATGCGCTGTTCGTCCCCAGATGTCATAAGAGTCGCGGCCTTCCCCATAAAATACTGAATATTCGGCTGTGGCTTTAATATGTGCTAAGGCTCTTTCTAATAAACTGATTTTTACGTCTCCCTCAGCCTGAAATACATGCCCTAGCTTATAGCTCAACATCAATGCGCGACACGAGCGAATAGTGTCAACAAATAATGAATGAGCGCCGTTAAAAGAATGAATAAACCCACCTGTTTTAATGGTCGTCCAGCGGCTGGCTTGTATTGCACCAGATATTTTTAATGCTAATTCATAGAAATTCTTTTCCCACTTATTTGATTCAATCTTACCCTCTTGCATCAACCGCAACAGATTACCATAAGTACTCACATTATTGAAACCATGGTCATGAACTCCTATATGGCTGATATGCGGCGCCATTACCTCTAGAGTTTTCTGACGACCCATTTCTAAAAATCTGGTATCACCAGTGGCATCAAATTGTAATATAGCTGAGCCAAACTGAAAGCCTTGTGTCCATTCTGTCCAGCCACGTGTAGTATATTTTCCGGAGGCAGTAAAAACAGGTGAACCTTTGGTAACATCATAGTTTTGTTCGATAGAGGAAATTTTCTCGCCGGAAAGTTCCCAGAATCTTTTAAGTTTATCAGATAAGTCGGCAGGTGTAAGCTTGTAATTAATACGAATCATCAGGGATGGATTTTATTTTTTCAGATTTTTTAAGTAAGCAATGGTTTGTGGAACTTGAGTGGCAATATTCGAGCTTTCGTCTTCAATATAATAATGTTCAACTCCGGCTTTTTTGGCAGCTATCAGAATAGCAGGAATATCCAGTTGGCCTGTTCCTAAAGGTACGTCGTGTTCAGGTGATGTCCCGCCTGACATATTGCCTTGTACGCCTTTTTTCAAATCTTTCAGGTGCATCAATTTGAAGCGATTGCCATATTTATTAAGCAAAGTGGCAGGGTCTTGACCAGGGAAGAATGTCCAGAGAATATCCATTTCAAAACTCACATATTTTGGATCGGTATTCTGAACGATGTAATCAAACAATGTTCCACCATCATGTGGTTGAAATTCGTAACCATGATTATGGTAGCAGAAAGTAAGCCCGTGTTCATCTTTCAGAATTTTACCAAACCGATTGAAGTCTTCAACCGTTTTTTGTGCCATGGCTAAAGTAAAATCTCCTTGATGGGGTATCCATGCTACCCGAACAAAAGAAGCACCCAAAGTTTTGGCGTTCTGTGCTACCTCGGCTATTTTATTTTGCAAATCCGGATAGCCAACCCCGTACGAAGAACATTTGATGCCTCTTGCATCTAGCAGTTGACGCATTTCCTGAGCAGTTTTACCAAACAAGCTCGAAAATTCCATATCAGTTATACCTAATGATTTGATAGTGTCTAAAGTTGCTGCAGCATCTTTTGCCAGACTTTTGCGATAAGTATAAGACACCATACCGGGTTTACCAGGAAAAATCAGTTTCCCTTTTTGCGCTATCAATGGACTGATACCGACAACAAGTAAGAGTACAGAATAAAATAGTCTATTCATAGCAGAGGTTTTTTAGGGGTTGAATTGAACCCCACCCTAACCCTCCCCAACAATGGGGAGGGGATTTTTACTCCCTTCCCCACTGTTGGGGAAGGGTTGGGGATGGGTAGTTTTTTTTAATCTTTACAAACCAGTATCCTTCAACCAGCCTTTGAAGACGGTCAGGTCCTTTTTCATGGCTGAGGTGACTTCCTTAGGTTCAACTGTTATCGTTTTTGCACCGTTTTCTGCACCACCTAATTTATACTCAAAGTGCATGGTGATTGGTACTGAGACATTGTATTGTTTCAATAAGCCTAAGTATTTGCTATAGTTTACTACTCCTTGTCCGAGTGGGCAGCCTTCTTTTACCAGCTTGCCATCTTTCAATACGCGTCTGAAATCTTTAATGGCTATTGATTTGATAAAAGGCTCGATGATTCTGAAACCAATTTCCCATGATGTTTCACTTTCGTGCGTGGCATGGTGTACATCATATTGGCAACCTAATAATGGTGAGTTAATTTTTTTCAGAATAGGCTCAAAATCCCAGATGGTTGCGCCTAAGAACAAGCCTGCATGATTCTGGTATTCACCAGAAATATTGTATTTCTTATTCAATGCAGCCACACCTCTCATTTTTTCTTCAAATGAAGCTACTTGTGCGAGAATGTCTTTTTTAACATCGAAACCATACCAGCCCATGCGGTAATGTTTGATTCCTAAGGATGAAGCTGTTTTTAGCACCAATTCAGTAATTGGGTTAGCTTCCAGAATATTAGTTACAATCATCGGTACGCCAATATTGGCTTTTTTGCAGGCTTCTACCACCTTAGGTAAGTCTTCAGCAACCCTCTCAGGGAGTACATGTCCATCTGGACGGACAGTCAAATCAATGCCATCGAAACCGATTTCGGCAACGGTTTCGGCCAGTTTGTTGTAGTCAGGAATCCAATGGAGAGTTTTAGAAAATACGCTGATTTTCATCTCATCGGCTGGTTTTGCAAAAACAATATTATTTTTTGCCAAAATACTACCAGTTATGGCTGTGCCTATAAAATTTCGTCTGTTCATGCTTAAAATTAGTAAAATAATTCTGATAGAAGTACAATTTATAGGCTGAAAAATTAAAAGAAAATTCTGTGTCGTCCTAAGAAATCGATACATGAATTAGTAAATAAAGAGTTACAATTAT
>CBIHRH010000386.1:0-5431 GCA_966212365.1 uncultured Emticicia sp.
CGTATAAATTACTAACGCTTCGTACCTATTTTACTGCGGGTGTCCAGGAAGTAAGAGCCTGGACAATTCAGGAGGGTAGGAAAGCCCCACAAGCCGCAGGGGTTCTCCACACTGATTTTGAAAAAGGGTTCATTAAAGCAGAGGTTATTGGTTATAATGATTATGTAAAATATGGCTCTGAAGCCGCTTGCCGCGAAGCCGGGCGCCTACGTATTGAAGGTAAAGAATATATAGTTGCCGACGGAGACGTGATGCATTTTAGATTTAATGTTTAATTATAGCAAAAGCGCTAGAAGGTACTCCTTCTAGCGCTTTTACTTTATAAGGACTCTGTGAGCGTAGTCGAAGGCTATTTTTTCACCATCTTCTCCATCATCTCAAGCATAGCAGGAGTTGGAATCAGATAATTACTCTGAGACCAGAATTTTTCCTCATACTTACCCCCCTTCGGGAAATTGTTGGTGGTCAGTAATTCATCATCAAATTTTATTGCACTTCGCCCCATCCGCATACTTTCGTTGGCCATAAACTGAACCGTCATGGTTGCTTCTGTGGTAAATTTCTTTTCCAGTTTATCTTCAAAATCAGCTACAAAAGTCAGTTTACTATCCTGCAAATGCCATTTACCATTCAGGGGTAAAAATTGGGTGTAGCCTTTTACTACCTTGCCTACTTTTTTTGTATTGTCTACAAAGCTCCTACCTATTACATCTTTCACACCTTCGGGGGTCATTTCATATTCAATCCTGACAATCGCCTGATTATTCACATCAATATACACCTTGCCGTTACGTGCCGCTTTTACTCGTTTATTGACAGGCCAGAAACTCATAGAATAGACCAGACTATCATTAAAATAGGTCATTAATGAGTCAATTTTGAAGTCGTAATCGTTGATACTGCCTTTATCCAGATACTCGGGGATACCTCCTTCTAATGAACGGGTGACAATAGCTGCTCCGTTCATGAAGCCCCAACCATCAAGTTTGGCCGTTTGTCCTGTCCAATCATACTTGCGGCCTTTTAGTAGTTTGGTTTTCTCAATACCCGTTTCTTTAGCTGTATGAGGGCGTTCTACCCGAAGGATACCCTCAGTAATTTTTACAAATCCCAGCTTAGCCATTTCAAGTGTTTCAAGGTAGAACCCAATCTGATAAGTAGGATAGTAGGGGTTATTTTTCTTTACTAAAGCAAAGGCTTCCTTTAATAATGTCCTTGGGTCGCCTCCTTGTACTGAAGCCAGAATTTCGGCTTTTTCAAGCTCAATGACACTGGTGGAATCGTAGGTTGAGGCTATTTTGCTAAGGCTCTTATAACCAATGGCAGAAACAATCAGCATGGAGTCAAGGTCAATTTTTGGGAAAAAGAATTTGAACTCACCAACGGCATTTGTCTGGCTAGAAAAACCCTTACTTGGAATGCTCAGATAGGCATTTGGTAGTGCTTGCTGGGTGGTTTTATCAATGATTTTTCCTGAGATTGCAACGTATCCTTGCGAAAAAACTAGGGTTGGGAATAATAATAAAATTAAAAAGGAGTTAATTCTCATAGATTTCAATTAAAGAATTTACTAATAGTAACGTAGGATATTAAATTTTACTTAAAAGACTTGCATTTTTTTTTATAGTTTGCATACATTTGATACAGTTTAAACCAAAACTCTCTAAAACAATGAAAAAATTATTAGTACTATTATTTATGGGTTTGTTAAGTTTTTCAGTGCTTGACCTAGCTGCTCAAACAGAACCTAAGAGCAAAGGTAAAGCAAAAGAGAAAGCTGAGAAAAAGGAAAAACCAGAAAAGAAAGAAAAAAAAGAAGTAGCTGATAAGAAAGAGAAAAAAGAAAAAGCAGATAAGAAAGAAACGGCTGATAAAAAAGAAAAAGCAGATAAAAAAGAAAAAAAATAAAAACCTGATAAGAAAGAGAAAAAAGAGAAGGTAGACAAGAAAGAAACGGCTGATAAAAAGGAAAAAGCAGATAAGAAAGAGAAAAAGGAAATTGCTGATAAAAAAGAGAAAAAAGCAACGGATAAAGATAATACCGTTAAGCCTGCACCAAAGCCTAATACAAAAGATGATGTGAAGGAAGCTGATGGTGGCACTCGTAAAAAGGTGGCAGGTGAAGACAAACAAATTGGCAAAGATGACAAAGGACGCACTATTTATGAAGGTCCTCGTGGTGGCCAATATTACATCAATTCAAATGGTAACAAGACCTATCTGAAAGCCGATAAGAAATTGTAATAAGATTAATTGATTTTGAAAAGGCTCAATTCATAATAGAATTGAGCCTTTTTTTAGTTTTTAGGTCTGAATTCTTTCATCACCTCCTGATTACAAACCAGATAAGGTCCTTCAATCAGATCAATACAATAGGGCACGGCTGGAAAAACAGCATCAAGGCATTGACGGATAGCCTTGGGTTTCCCCGGAAGATTGATGATTAAAGAGTGATTACGAATACCTGCCGTTTGTCTGGATAAGATGGCTGTCGGAACATATTTCAGACTTTCCATACGCATCAGTTCTCCAAAACCGGGCATCATTTTCTGGCATACAGCCTCGGTTGCTTCCGGTGTTACATCTCTTAGCGCAGGGCCGGTACCTCCCGTTGTCACAATCAGGCAACAATTATGCACATCGGCCATTTCAATTAAGGTCAGCGAAATTAAATCCTGTTCGTCAGGTATTACCTTATATACAGTTTCAAATTCAGAAATCAGATATTCTTTCAAAGTCTCTACAACTGCCTTACCCGGAATATCTTCATAAATACCTGCACTCGCCCGGTCTGAAACATTAATAACCCCGATTTTTATCATAAAAGCATATTGGTCTGAATAATTGATATAAAACTGCTTTAAAGATAGTAGATTGCTCATTAAAAGAGCTAATAATGTATGTGTAATTAATTCCTCACCAAACTGGGTGGCCTATTGTTTTTTATCTTTCTATATCCAAAAACAACTTAGCATCAAGCCAATACATATCCCATGAAGGAATTATTTGATAAAAAAGCCATCGAGGCAATACGCAGGTTTTTATTAGAACATCGGGAAACTATCGCTGTAGCAGAAAGTGTAACTTCAGGCTTCATCCAGGCTGCCTTTTCCACTGCCGAGGAGGCTTCTCAGTTCTATCAGGGAGGAATCACTGCGTATAATGTTGGTCAGAAATTCCGCCATTTACGTGTTGAGCCTGTGGAGGCTTTGGCTTGCAATTGTGTATCTGAGAAAATAGCACAGGAAATGGCTTTGCATGTATGCGATTTATTTTATAGCCAGTGGGGTATAGGTATAACGGGCTATGCTGCACCCGTGCCCGAATCAGACAATAAACTATATGCTTATTATGCTATTGCGCACAACAACAGAATTATGAGTACTAGAAAAGTAATAGTAAAAAAAGGTGAATCGGTAGAAGTTCAATTGTTTTACGTCAACGAAACCTTATCAGATTTAGCCAGATGTATCAACGAACTGGTTAATTCTCATGAATAAGTCTCTTTTTGTGGGTATCAGTTTTCATATTTATTTTTTTAATGATACTTATTTCGCCATTGTGTTCAAGATATATTTTGTCTATGTCATCAATACTATCCGAAAAAGTGGCTTTTCTCACGCCTTGCATAATGTCTTCTGTTCGTACTAAACCCCGTTTCATATTCTCTTCCAGGAATTTGCCATCTTCATACAAAATGATTTTTTCACCCTCAATTATGCGACCAAAATTATTATAACGGGTAAATAACCACCCGAAAAGTCGATGTAATGCACATAAAACAAAGCTGGCAAATATAATAGGGATAAAGGGCGAAGAACCTATTACAGCACGACTCAGAATAGCGCCTAATAGGATAACGATGATATTATCTATAGGTGTTCGAAGTCCAAACGAGCGCCTGCCTGCTATTCTGATTAATATGAAAGCAATGACAAACACAGCCGCGGCCCGGCAAGCCATTTGAAGTGCGGTGAGTTCCACCTCATGGTTGAAAATTTCTTGCAGCGTTTCCATTTTTAATATTGGTGTTAAATCTGATTTCTATAGTCAAAATTTCTATTCCAGAATACTACTCAAGAATCAAATGCTAAACTATAAGTCAAGAAACTGTTTGAGCTAAACCATAGGCTCAAACAGTTTCTAAAATCTTTCAGCAGTTTATGCCTCTTTAGGTACTTCGTTTTGTATGGTCTGATGCTTCTTTCTTCTTATGATTGCCATCAGGTGATTATGCCAGTTCAGCATATTGCCTAAGACAAAATAATCTTTCAGGTTATTTCTGATACTGCTGCGCATGATTTTTACTACCAGATTCTTTTCTACTTCACCTACTTCTTTTACCCTTACCAAAAATTCAAGGGATATTAAAGCAAGTACCGCTCCTATGATAAAAAGGAAATTCCATTGGTTTAATGAGAGTAGCCTGAATACCTTTTCCAGATTTGGACCTGTATATTCAATACGAACATTCAGATGTCTGTTGGTAAAGTAATCGGCCAGAAATCCACCAATCAATGGGCCTAAAAAAGAGAAAATAGCAGTAATCATATTTTTAACGGATAGATAAGCAATGGCTTCTTTGCGCGGCGCAAGTTTCAAACCTATATTCGTTAAAGAGAGATTGATACCAGCTGTAGCTGCTCCCATTAAAGCATATATAGCTACCAATAGCGCAAAATTCGAAATGAAATTTGTGTAAATGCCCACAAAAGACCATGCGCCGATGCAAATAATGTAAATAGGAGCACAAATGGAGAGAATGGTTTTATTACTATATCGATCCGCAAAAATCCCCCAGCTACGAATCGTAGCAATGCTACATAACTGGCTGGTAATGGTTAAAGTAATAATATATGAAAGTGAGTAATTCATGTGCTTCATTAAGAATACCGTAAAAAACGGTATAGCTATATTTAACGAGAACACCCAGAATGAATTGAAAATCAACAATCGTAAAAAGTTATTATCTTTCAGAGGTAGAATGAAAAGTTTAAAAACATTCTCATCGCCTAAAAAAGATTTGGGCTCAGGTATACGCGAAAGTAAGAAGACACCTAATAAACCAGTAGCCCCACCCAGGATAAACATACTTCCATAAACATCTAATTCTAATTTAGGATAATGGTGCTTCATATAGTCGATGCCTAAAGCTATAATCAAACTCATGCAAACATTGAGTGTTTGTATATAACCACTTCTTCTCGAAAAATAAGTGCCCATTATTTTCTCCGGTATCAGGTCTTTCATCCAGGCATTCCAGCTTAAACCTGCCATCGAGGCAAAAAAGAAGTTGAAAAACAGGAAAAGTATAATAAACTGGACTGAAATGCTATTCGGAAAAAATAAAGCAATGATACCGATGACTACTATTGGTACACGCGCCAACACAGAAAAAAACACACTAATGGCCCGTCGGTTATTATAGCGT
>CBIHRH010000387.1:0-5429 GCA_966212365.1 uncultured Emticicia sp.
TCATCAATCTGAAACAAGGCGAAAGGCACCGTTTGATTGGCCTTGACCAATGGGGAATTATTTCCGAAATATGGCAGCATACCGACCCTGAAAACCCATCGAACGAAGATGATATAGTGCGTTTACAAGACGATTTCGGTCGTTAAAATGTATCACGATTGTAAGGTCCGTCGTTACTGAAATAGTGAATTTGCTAATGTTTGCTTATATACATTTTATAAGCAAACATTACTACAAAATCTATTCTACATACAATACCAGCCCTTTGAGGTAATGCCCTTCCGGATGGAAAAGATTTACCGGGTGATCAGCTCCCTGGTTCAGATGATGTAAGACTCTTACCTGTCTGCCTACTTCTAATGCAGCCGAAACGATGGTATTATAAAAAAGTTCTCTGTCTACTACCTGTGAACAGGAAAATGTAAAGAGAATCCCTCCTTTGGCTAAGCGTTTAATGCCTTCCATATTCAATCTTTTATACCCTTGCACGGCCTGATGGCGTTTGGCGATGCTTTTGGCATAAGCAGGTGGGTCAAGCACGATTAAATCATAAATCTGGTCGTTTTGTTTCAAAAATCCCATCACATCTTCGGCATAGGCTTTATGATTATCAGCCTCACCAAAATTGGCTGTTACATTCTGATTTACCAGTTCAATAGCTTTTTTGGAAACATCAACCGAATGTACCAAGTTAGCGCCTGCCTTTAAAGCATAGATTGAGAATCCGCCTGAATAACAAAAGGCATTTAACACCTTTTTGTTTCGAGCATATTTTGCCAGTAAGGCACGGTTATCGCGTTGGTCAAGAAAAAATCCTGTTTTTTGTCCGGTTTCCCAGTCAATCAGGAATTTATTGCCATTTTCTAAGACAGGATGAGGTAAAATATGATTAGTATCTCCCTCTGAATACAGATAAGTATTACTTACTGTCTTTGCGAATTCATCCGGCAAAGTTTCAGCACTTTTGTCATAAATTGCTACTAAAGCATTTTCATAAACCCTTTTGAGTGCATTGACTATCTTCTCTTTCTCCCGCCACATGCCTATCGTATGTGCCTGAAAAACTATGATATTCTGGTAATAATCTAAAATCAATCCCGGAAATCCATCCCCTTCACCATGTGTCAAACGGTAGCATGTGGTGTTATCTCCTAGTTGAATAAGCTGTCTGACCTCAAAGGCTATTTTTAGCTTTTTATACCAGAAATCTTCATCGACCGTAACCTGCTCGTACGAGAAAATTTTTATGGTTATACTTCCCTTATAAAAATGTCCTGTGGCCAGATAATTTCCTTTTTTATCGCAGACCTCTACTATGTCTCCATCGTTTGGTTGTCCTTCAGTTTTGGCAATGGCTCCTGAAAATACCCACGGATGTAGCCGCTTAACTACCTGTTCTTTGCCTGCCTGTAAAAATACTTTTGCGTACATATCTCCTATTTATTTCCTAATCTATTTACAAAATAAGAAAATATCGTGCTTAAAGAAAACGTTTTTACGATTTTATATTTACATTTACTTTCCTTTAAATGTGTAGTAGCATTTGTTTCTAACCCCTTAAAATTATAATAAATAACTATGAAGCTAGACCGTAGAAGTTTTTTGCGCAACACGGGCCTATTGGCAGCTACCCCATTGTTAGCTAATCAATTGTGGTCATGCACTCCCTCATCAAAAACAGAAGAAAAAAGCACTGATTCAACCGCCACTTCATCAATGGTTGCAGAACCCTCAGTAAAAGATTTTGGTATTCAACTCTGGACAGTAAAAGAAGACCTTGCTAAAGACCCTAAAGGAGTATTGAAAGCATTGGCAAGCTATGGATATAAACAAATTGAGAGTTTCCAGGGTGATAAAGGTGTTTTCTGGGGTATGACCGCCAAAGAATTTAAAACATTAATGGACGATATTGGAAGTAATCTGATAAGCACACACTGTAGTCAGGAATATACCATGAAAAAAGAGAAAGAGGGTGAGTTTAGAAAATTAGTGGATGATGCGGCAAGTATTGGCATGAAGTATCTAATTAACCCATACTTAGGTGATTTAACAAAAGAAGACGAATGGAAAAAAGCTGCTGAAGGCCTGAACCGTCAAGGAGAAATAGCTGCTAAGGCAGGCTTACGTATGGCCTATCACAATCATAATTTTGAGTTCAAGAAATTTGCAAATGGTACCATGCCAGAAACTATCTTATTAGATGGAACCGACCCTAAGCTGGTAGATTTTGAAGCTGATTTATATTGGGTAGTGGCTGCAGGCCAAAATCCGGAAGAATGGTTGACTAAATACAAAAATCGTTTCCGTCTGGTACACGTAAAAGATATGCTGAATGATGCAAAAGTTGCTGAAATCACGGAAAAAGAGAAAGTAAAAGACCCTCTTTTCTCATTCTCAACTACTATTGGTCAAGGTAAGATTGATTTCCCAAGACTATTGAATGTAGCCAAACAAAATGGAGTAGATTATTTCATTGTTGAACAGGAGCGTTTTGATGGAACAACCCCACTAAAAGCAGCAGAAGCTAATGCGGGTTATATGAAGAATTTGGTTTTTGCGTAAAAATCATTTGATGATATAAAAGAAAACAGGGCAAGTAGCTTGTCCTGTTTTCTTTTATATCCAGTGGTAATTAAAACTCCCAATCAATTCTTTCATAATAAAAGTCATAGTGGGCTCTGCTTTATGCGCAGCTTCCAGAATTCTGCTTAGCTCTGCCTTTTTCAGTAATTCAGGAATACCCATGTCTGTAATTACCGAGATACCAAATACCGGAATTTCCATCTGCCTAGCCACTATTACTTCTGGTACTGTGCTCATGCCTACGGCATCGGCGCCTAGCATTCGCAATATTCTGTATTCTGCTTTGGTTTCAAGACTTGGACCTGCTACACTTACGTATACTCCTTTATGAATCCCTTCTAATCCATTTTGTGTGGCTATCAGTAAAGCTTTCTCTACCATTTCTATTTCGTAGGGCTCACTCATATCAGGGAAACGGTCTCCCATTATATTCTCTCCTATCAGTGGGTTTTCGGGTAAGAATAAAGAGATATGGTCTTCAATAATCATCAAATCGCTCTCTTTATAAGTAGGGTTTAAACCACCTGCTGCATTGGAAACGAAAAGTCTTTCAATGCCCAGCATTTTCATTACCCTGACAGGGAAAGTAACCTGTTGCATAGAATATCCCTCATAATAGTGGAATCTTCCTTGCATACACACTACTTTTTTGCCATTGAGGGTACCAAATAATAATTTTCCTTTATGAAATTCAACTGTTGCAATCGGGAAATGGGGTATATCGCTATAATTGAGAGTAAAAGCAACGTCTATTTCATCCGTTAGTTTTCCTAAACCTGTCCCCAAAATGATTCCGAATTGAGGTCTGAAATCACTGATTTTCGATTGTATATAAGCGGTAGATTCTTTAAATAATTTAAGCATACAACTAGTTAAAGGTTGTTTAGGTAAACAAGGTACAAAATAAAACTAAAAAAGCACGACTCTCCGAGCCATGCTTTTTTATCTACGAACGAGAATATATCTTACAACGCCAATGTACCTTTGCGAGCTGCATCAACTAAAGTAGCTTCTAAGCCCTTTTTGTTGATAGTACGAAGGGCTGAAGTCGAAACTTTCAATGAAACCCATACACCTTCTGATTCTAAGAAGAATTTCTTAGTTTTAAGATTCGGGAAAAACTTACGCTTTGTTTTATTGTTAGCGTGCGATACATTGTTACCGACTTGCGTTCTTTTACCAGTGATTTGACAAACCTTTGCCATTGCCTTATAAATATTTTCTATGTAAAAAAGATAATTCCTTAAACGGGAGTGCAAAAGTCGTAATTTTTTCGGAAATAACAAAGCATGTTTCACTTTTTTTTGAATCCATAAGGACAATGACGGCATCCGTTTTTGCAGCAATACCCTCTTTTTTTGTGATATATTTCTGTAAAAACCATTAATCCTTCCTCAAAATAATAGTCTTCCTCTGTTAAAGGTGGTAAGAAAGGCTCAGTTTTTTTATTTTTTCCGTTTGCCAATTTTGATATAATCTTTTGTTCTATTAACTTTTGTTTTCAATTAAACGTTTCCTGAATCCGATGAATTTAATAATCCGTTTAGCTACTATAGACGACGTGTCAACTATCTTAAGCATTTATGCCGCAGCTTTAGATAATAACAAGGTGCTTTCAGTTGAAGATGCCCAAAAGATTTTTATTCAACAAAGCAAATACCCTGATTATCACGTATTTCTGGCTGAAATGGGTAATGAAGCAGTAGGTACCTTTGCCTTATTAGTAATGGAAAACATGGCTCATATGGGTACCCCATCGGCAGTAGTAGAAGATGTTGGGGTGATACCAGGCTTGCAAGGAAAAGGAATCGGAAAAAAAATGATGGAATATGCCCTGCAATATGCCAAAGAAAAAGGTTGCTATAAGATGAGTCTTTCCAGCAACCTTCGTCGTGAGCAAGCACATCAATTTTATGAGTCTTTAGGTTTCAAAAAACATGGTTTCAGTTTTCTGATAGAATTAGCCTAAGGTAATACTACGCTGCTTAAAATACGGTCTGAGTACCTTTTTATCAAATAAGACCAACATGGCTATCAGGTTTAATAAAATGGCAATCTGTGTAAAATAGCTTGTCATAAAACTATTAAAAACCTCAAAAACCTGATTGGTTTGTACTACAGGTGTTTCTGCCGATGGTTGATAAAATATAGTAGTAAGAATAGTCATTACCAATACACATAGAATTGCCCCAAAGAAACCATACATAAACTTTGTACTCCATGTTTTCCTCTTTACAAATACAAAAACAGGTTTTTCAGCCGGAAGTGCTGCTAATATATTGTCAGTAAAATTAGCTGACGGTTTTTCTAATGGCATCTCTGCCAAATCAAAATGTATTGCTGCGAGTTCATTAAAATATTGTTGGTAGACTACCGAGCCAGCCAATAGTTGTGTATGCTTCTGCAGAAGTTCTGCATCGGCACAGCCATCAAGAATGTCGAATATTTGTTCGTCTGTTAGCATAATTCTTTCATTTTTTATCCTTTCTACACTTGCTATATTAAACTTCTTACTTCTTCTTTCCAATGTTTTTTCATTTCTTCTGCCAAACGCTTTCTGGCCCGATGAAGCTTTACTTTGGCAGTATCAGTACTAATCTGAGTAATGGTGGCAATTTCTTCCAACGATTGCTCCTGCAGATAGAATAATGTTATTAATAAAACATCATCGGCCTGCAATTGTTGCATGGATTGCCTGATAGCCTGCTGGCGCTCGTTTTTTCTAATACCCTCGCTCGAATCACTCAGATTACTTACCAACGATGCTTGTGCCGATTCCGTTATATCTTCTGTAAATATACGGTTTTTACGTTTCTGCATCAAAGCCGCATTAAAAACTATCCGAT
>CBIHRH010000388.1:0-5427 GCA_966212365.1 uncultured Emticicia sp.
TGTGCCGAGCTATCGCGCAACCACATGGCATAAATATCGCCCGTAATTACAAAAGTATCGGGTCTGTCATTTTTGGTTTTAAAAATGACCGTAGTATCTAAAGTATTCGGAAAACAATTCTCAAACAACCAACCTAGTTCCGCATCTTTAATTGATGATTTCATGCGCTGAATAGTGGCTTCAATCACCGGACTGGTGAAGTTTCTTTTGCCTGGAGCTACACGGACAGTTGGGAAATCGGCAGCAAATACGGTATTACCCGCCATCATACCGATTCCGGCAAGAGAGGTGGTTTTAATAAAAGATCTTCTATTCAGGTTTTGCATTTGTTTAGGTTAGGGTTAAATCTTATGGCTTTGTTTCTTTCTTCAATATTTCCGCCGCCTCTTTATCATCATACTCTGCAATCAATCTATTTAATTCCTGCTTTAGTGAATTTACCAAAGCCTTTGGTGCAGAAGTATAGCTATTTTTTAGTTCTTTCGGGTCGGTTTTCAAATCATATAATTCCCAGAAATCACCATCATCATAAAACCTGATGAGTTTATAGCGGTCCGTTCGCACGCCGAAATGTGGCATTGTATTATGCTCGTCGGGGTATTCGTAATAATGATAATACAACGATTTCCGCCACGAAGCTGGTTTCTGATTTTTTAGGAGCGGCATTAGGGATTTGCCTTGAATATCATTTGGGACATTTACCCCGGCTAATTCAAGAAAAGTCGGTGCGAAATCAATGTTCTGGGCAAAGCTGTTTACTACTGTGCCTTTCTTTATCAATTTCGGATACTTCATCACTAAAGGCACATGGAAGGATTCTTCGTACATGAAGCGCTTATCGAACCAGCCATGTTCACCTAAATAAAAACCCTGGTCAGAGGCATAGACAATCAGCGTATTTTCGGTTAAACCGTTCTTGTCTAAATAGTCTAATACCTTACCGATATTTCTGTCCAGCGATTTCACACTAGCCATATAGTCGTGCATATAGCGCTGAAACTTCCATTCGTCTAATGCCTTGCCTGTCAGGTTTTGCTTTTTGAATTGTTCATTCAATGGTTCATAATAGGCATTGTAGGCTTTTAGTTGCGCTTCATTCATGCGTTTTTTATGAGGCAGATGGTTATCATCTACTTTCAGATCATAGTCCATGCGCAGGTCTTTGGCTATGTGCATTTTTTGCCTTTCAGCCGCTACTCTATCCTCATATGTATCGTAGAAAGTATCAGGCATTTTAAATTTTACTCCATCGAAAGCATGTAAGTCGGCAGTATCTGGTAACCACGTACGGTGTGGTGCGTTTTGACCAATAATCAGGCAAAAGGGTTTTGTAGTATCATGTTTATTCTGCAGCCAATCTATCGCTCTGCCCGCAATAATATCAGAGGCATAACCCTCTTGGCGACGGGTTTGTCCATCCATCTCAATAAAATCAGGATTATAATAAGATCCCTGACCTGGTAGAATTGACCAGTAATTAAAAAATTTAGGTAGGTTCACGAGATGCCATTTACCAATCCAGCCGGTTTCGTAACCTGCTTCCTGCAAATGCTTCGGAAAAATATCCTGATTCGTATCAAACTTAGTTTTATTATTAATATGCCCATTTTTATGACTGAACTTACCAGTTAGCAAGGTAGCCCTACTTGGCCCACAGATAGAGTTGGTACAGAACATATTCCTGAAAATAGCTCCATCTCTGGCAATTCTGTCAATATTCGGGGTTTTAATATGTGGACTGCCATAGGCACTAATGGCCTGCAAAGCATGGTCGTCAGAAAAAATAATCAGAATATTCGGCCGGATTGGGGCATTTTTTTTCTGATTGAAAGAGGAAAATGAAAAAGCCAGAACAACAAAAGCAATCGCCTTAAGTAGATATCTTTTCATTGACTGGTAATTAAGCTGTTTTCAACAAATTTTCTACCACATAGGTATGTACACCATATATTTTAGCGTTTTCGCCCAATTGCGAAATTTCGATTCTTAAATCCTCTTTAAAGTCGGTCAGGCAATATTTGTTTATTGCATGCTCAATCGGGTTCACGATTAGTTTCTGTGCTTTTGACAATACCCCATCAATAATGATAATCTGCGGGTTAAATAAATGTACAGCTGTCGAAAGCCCCTTGCCCAGTTCTAAACCAATGTTATGAATGATGTCTATCGCAAAAGCATCGCCTTGCTGGGCGGCTTCAATTACCATTTCGAGGTTAATATCTTCTATGCGGTCTTTGTATTCGCCTAATTTAGAGACTTTGCCCTGACGCAAACCATCCTTGATATTTTTCAATAAAGAAGATGCTGAAGTAATGGTATCCAGACAACCCACCTTACCACAAGTACAAAGCACGCCTTCCGGATTCACCTGAATATGCCCTAACTCACCGGCAAAGCCTGATGCTCCATCGAAAATCTCCCCATTTACTACTACTCCTAACCCGATACCCCAGTCAACGTTAATAGATAATACATGATGCTTGCCTTTGGCTAAGCCGAAACGATATTCACCAAAAGCATTGGCCTTAGAGTCGTTGATAACACTCGTCGGGAGTTTGAAATGTTCTTCCAATGACTTACCTAACGACTTATTCTCACTGTTCAGGCTTTTATACGTATAGTTAATTCCCGTATTCTTGTTTATCAGACCCGGCATAGATACACCTAACGCGATCAGTTTTTTGCCTTTCGTAATTTTCTGCTCTACTACACTATCAACTAAAGTAAAGAGTGTTTCCAGAAAAGAGGGGTTATTTTTTAATTGTAAATCGAATATTTGCGTAAATACTACCTGATTGCGCAGATTCAGGATAAAGACTTTGGTATCGTGCGTATTAATATCTAATACTAATACAAACTTCTCTTTAGGATTGATACCATAAATGGCAGGACGGCGGCCTTGCTTCGATACGCCAAAGCCTGTTTCGACAATCCATTTTTCTTCAACTAGCTCTTCAATGAGTGCAGTTATAGAGGGGATACTAATGTGTAAGGAGTGAGACAGTTCAGAAATAGTGTTGGTTTCGTTAAAATACAACTCAGATACGATTCCTTTTTTTTGTTTGTTCTTTTTGATATCAATGACCGACTCTTTACTGGTCACTTCAATCTCGTTATCGAGGTTAACTTCTGACATAGGTTTTTATAGTTAAATAAGGTTAGGCTCATACTATGCATACCCAAGCGAGCAATAAAAAAGGTAGGCAAGTAGATGTCTGGTTTAGCTTAGAGGTCGGAATTTTAAAAAATACTAAGCAATTTATTAAAAAAATACTACGACTTCTTACCACAAAGCTATTTTTTGTAAATCAAGCCTAAATATCATACAAAATTTAATAAGATAACCCATATTCTTAAAAAAATTTAATAATTACTTTTTATTAAATAATTTTTATTTATGTTTGTAACCACATTTAATATTTTTTTAAAAATACCTTAACTCAAACCTAACCTAAACAATATCTGGTTTCGGACAACAGCTTTAACCCGCATTCTTAAATCCATTCAGTAACTATAACTTTTTACACATGTTTATCTCTGGTATTCTTATCATGATTACAGAGACCTATATTTTAGTACTGTTAAGAATGTTTAACCCTAAATCGTCAAAATATCGCTAAAATTCACAAAGACCTCGCCTCACTATGGAAGCAAAGTATATAGTAGGTAATATTCATTAAACATTACTTCGTTGCTTCTTTATGATATAAGTCTGGAAGCGGCATTTCATAAGCTTTCCTCGATTTGCCATGTTTTACAAAGCATTTGCGAGAGAATCAATCAAGAACTTTTAAAGCAATCATTTTTAACCCAAGTCAAATTATATGAGAAATTTTTTACCAAAGTTGGTGCTGATACTATTGATGGGCTTTAGCCTACCGGTATTGGCACAGACCGTTACAGGTAAGGTAACTTCTGGCGGAGAACCCATACCTGGCGTTTCGGTAACCGTAAAAGGTACAAACAACGGAACTGTAACAGACCCTGAAGGAAAATACTCTTTAAGTATCCCTAATTCTAAAACTACATTAGTGGTTTCGTTCATTGGTTTTGCTACCCAGAATATTGAGGTAAACGGGCGCTCGATTATCGATATTGAATTAGTTGAAGATAGCAAACAATTGAATGAGGTGGTAGTAACTGCCTTAGGTATCAAAAGAGAGTCGAAATCAATCGGTTATTCTGCGCAAAAAATCGCTTCAAAAGATTTAGTACAAGCTGCCCCACCAGATATCGCTTCTGGTTTGATGGGTAAATCGGCGGGTTTGAATATCTCTGTACCGAATGGTGTGCAAGGTGGTTCGCAAAGAATCGTTATCAGAGGCAATAACAGTATCTTAGGTACTAACCAACCGCTCATTGTAATTGATGGTATTCAGGTACAAAATGACCCTGTAGGTGGTACACAAGGTAAGAGCAGTGACGTAACCAGCCCGAAAGACTGGGGTTCATTTCTGAACTTTATTAATACTGACGAAGTAGAAGATATTACGGTATTGAAAGGTGCCAACGCAGCTGCGCTTTATGGTGCACGTGGTGCCAATGGTGTGATTATGATTACCAGCAAAAAAGGTGGTAAAAGAGAAGGCTTCGGTTTAGACTATAATTTCTCGTCTTTATCAACTACTGCTTACCGTTTCATGGATGTGCAAAATTCGTATGGTTATGGTGGAGCTTCTGCCTTATGGTCAGCTACTCAACCTTTCCCTACTGTTAATGGCCAACCACGCTACCCGGGTAACTATCCTTGGGATGCGCAGGATGTAAACAATAACTACCGTAGTGGTGGTGCTATTCCGGGTGGTTATTCATCATGGGATATTTTCAGCTGGTATGGCCCTGCTTCTTCATGGGGACATAAATTAGACGGTACTGAAATAACCTGGTGGGATGGTGTAAAACGTAAATGGGAAGCACAACCAGACAACAGAAAAGCATACTTCCAGACAGGTAATACCAATACGCACAACCTTTC
Organism: uncultured Emticicia sp.; assembly: GCA_966212365.1. Taxonomy (GTDB): domain Bacteria; phylum Bacteroidota; class Bacteroidia; order Cytophagales; family Spirosomataceae; genus Emticicia. The sequence goes on from CBIHRH010000388.1 coordinate 4,976, forward strand.
GTTCAGCGGTGGTGGCGATTATGGTACGCTACGTGTGGGTTTAACCAGATTGGATAACAAAGCGATTGTTCCTAACAGTAACTATGACCAGACTAATGTAAACATAGGGTCATCGTTGAATATTTCGAAAAAAGTAAAAGCTGAAATTACAGGTAGCTATACTAACTATAACCGTTTGAATACGCCTGAATCTGCTAATGATAATGGTTGGGCTAACTTCATGATTCATGGTATGTCACGTGATTATATTCCATTAGAATTGGATACCTATAAAAACGCTGACGGAAGCAAAAATATCTTCGACCAGTCCTCACCATTCAAATATTATCCTTACAACAATAACGCGTTTAAGGATATGTTCTGGAAATTCTTCGAAAACAACCAAAGATTATCACGTAATCAATTGTTAGGTTCAATCCGTCTATCGGCTGATGTTACCCCTTGGTTGAATC
>CBIHRH010000389.1:0-5417 GCA_966212365.1 uncultured Emticicia sp.
TGGGGGGTGTTTGAGACATTTTTTTTGCTATTTTTACAGAAAAAAACTCTATGACAAGCGTAGGTATTTTACTTCCACATGATTATAGGTTATTAAGTATTGCAGCTATTCTGGATGTGCTTGAAGCTGCCAATAAAATCTACAATGCGAGCGGCGAGACCACGCCATTTAAAATCAGTTTATATCAATTGGCTGAACCAGACCAGGATTTGATTCACTCGTTTCATGGGTATCCGGTTGAGAAAACCGGAGAAGAGAATCGAATTGATTTGATACTCATCCCTTCGTTCAGTACTGATGATTTGCCGCAAACCATTAGTAAAAACCGGGCTTATATCCCCTGGCTGCACCAGCAATTCGGACAAGGGACAGAAATAGCTACTTTTTGCACAGGGGCTTTTCTGTTAGCAGCCAGCGGTTTACTAAATGGCAAAGTAGCCACTACACACGTAGATGCCTGCCCTGCCTTTTCTGCGTCTTTCCCTGATGTAGTTTTAAGAGGTGATAAGACTGTTACCCAAGATGGCAGACTATTTACCAGCGGTGGCTCTACCTCTTCGTTCCATTTGTTGTTACATCTGGTTCAGAAATTTTGCAACAGGGACGTAGCGGTGAAAATAGCCAAAATTTTCGCCATCGATATGGACAGGCAGAATCAGTCTTATTTCAGCACTTTCCAACCATCTCGCGACCATAATGATAATATAGTAGCTATGGTTCAGCAGAAAATAGAGGCCAATTATCAGGAAGCCGAAACCATTGAAGAACTCATAAAAGATATTCCTTCAAGCAGAAGAAACGTATTACGACGATTCAAACAAATTACAGGTATCCCACCGATCGAATACCTGCAACAGATACGCATTGAAGCCGCTAAGAAACTACTGGAACAAACTAACCAACACATGGGAGAGGTGATTTTTAGCTCCGGCTATAATGATCCTAAAGCTTTCCGCAGAATTTTTAGAAAAATAGTGGGTATGACACCGACGGCTTATAGGGAGAAATTTCAGAGTAATTGATAGAGAGTGCTTGACTGTAATTGTTATGAGCGCTTCATTTGTTAGCAAGTGGTTTCGACCGCGCGGCGGCCGCTTCGCTCAGCCACATACAATTAGCCTATGACTTTAATTAGAATCAAAAATACGACCCTTATCTTACTCATCCAAAAAACTCACCAACTGATTCAGAATACGTTCAATCTCGGCTTTATTGGCTTCAATTTCTTCCATACTATGTAAATAAGTCATGCGGCGGGAAACATAATTTCCTTCCAGAATAGGAGAGCTGATTTTTTCAATATTCGGATGATGAAAAATAAGGTGTACAAGGTTTTGGTCGCGTGGATTAAAAGTCACTAAATCTTCTTTGTAATAATAGCTTGGTGCCGCCCACTTAATGCGCTCGGCAATTTTGCTATTGGTATTTTTAATGATGGTTCTGATAGCCTCAATTTCTTTTTTCAGAGGATGTTCGAGCATAACCATGTACTCACTTACTTTTTCAGCATCCGATATTTTCTTAGCCATTTTTATGATTGTTTAGCAGGTGCATAATGCAATACTACAATCCCACAGCTAAAAGCTGTGCTTTTAACCAATTGTAAACCAAACTTCTCTGTTAAATCTCCAAAAATAGACCTCCCTTTGCCAATAGCATTAGGGTTTACAAAGAGATGATACTCATCAATCAGGTTATTCTGAATGAAAGATGAAACCATACTAACGCCTCCATACAGCATCATATCTCCACCCTCATGATTTTTCAGTTTATTGATAGTCTCTACCAGGTCACCGCTTTCTATAATCGCATTGTTCCAATCTGCATTGGTGAGTGTTTTTGAAAAAACATGTTTCGGCATGCTATTAAAGGCTCTTGCAGCTGCCTTGTCATCTTCGCTGGTTTCAGGATTTGTTTCTGCAGTGGGCCAATACGTCGACATTCCCTCATAAAGTACTCTTCCAATAATGAACGAATCCGCCGGAGCCATTAATTCTTTTACATAGTTTTTCAGTTCCTCATCCCAGTTCCATACGGTCCAGTCCATCTCGCCATTAGGACCACAAACGAATCCGTCTACCGAAACCTGCATCTGTAATTTAATCTTTCTCATATATGTGTAGTATTTAAAGTTAAAAAAGTGAATTTATTTATGAGTGTTTTGTGTGAAATTTTCTAATAAAGTTTCAATCGGAATCCCGTTAATGGTCATGCCTTTCAGGTTACAATCATTAATGGCTACATGAGCCAGATTACAATTAGTAATAGTACTTGCTTCAAAATCGCAGTCTTCAAATCTTACAGGTGGGTGTTTGGCATCAGGGTCATAAGCCGGATGTCCTTCCGGAGGCACACCAATATTATGAATATAAGCACCTCCTAATCCTGCGCCCTCAATTTCAATATTGCTCATATTGGCATTGATAATCTTAGTGCCACTTAGATTAACATCGTTGAAAAGCAGGTTTTGTACACTTACGTTTTCAAAAGTAGAATTATCAATGCAGACATCTTTTACAGTTATGATGTTTTTTGAATAGTCAATATCAATAAGGCTCATGGTGTAAAATATTTTGATTTATATGTACAAAATTAGGCGGATTTATTAACTTTGATGTGGTGTGAAAACGACAATAAAAGGGTCAAATCCGCCATTATATTCAGCCAGTATTCCTATGAAAAATATTACGATTCTGATTCCTGAAAATGCAGTATTAGCCGCTATCAACGACCCACGTAATATCTTTACGTCGGTTAATCAATTTCTTCAGATGGCAGGCAAACCTGCGGCATTTAATGTACAAATGGTAGGGCTTACGAAGGAGGTAAAACTCCATGATAACTTATTTACTGTACATGCTGATGCTACTATCGACGAAGTTAAACAAACTGATTTAGTATTTGTACCAGCTATAAGCGGAGATATAGCAACTACTCTGGAAATGAATAAGGGTTTTCTGCCCTGGATTGTGCAACAATATGAAGATGGAGCGGAAATTGTGAGCTTGTGCATAGGAGCATTTTTACTGGCCTCAACCGGATTGCTCAATGGGAAGAGATGCTCGACACACTGGTTATTTGCTAATGAATTCAGAGTGATGTTTCCGGAGATAGAATTGGTTGATGATAAGATTATTACAGAAGACCAAGGGTTATATTCGAGTGGCGGAGCGAGTTCTTACTGGAATCTGCTTTTACACCTCGTGGAAAAATTCGTAAACCGCGATATGGCGATTAAGGCTGCCAAATATTTTGCCATTGATATTGAAAGAAATAGTCAGGCTTCGTTTATGATATTCAACGGGCAAAAGGGCCATGAGGACGATGCTGTGAAAAAAGCACAGGAATTTATCGAGAAAAACTTTGAGGATAAAATCACTCTCGACCAATTGTCTGATATGTTTGCCATTGGCCGCAGAAGTCTTGAACGCCGTTTCAAGAAGGCTACAAATAATACTGTAATGGAGTATATCCAACGGGTGAAAATTGAAGCTGCCAAAAAGCGCTTTGAAACCAGTCGGAAGAATATCACCGAGGTGATGTTTGATGTAGGCTATACCGACAATAAGGCGTTCAGAAGTACTTTCAAAAAAGTGACAGGTCTATCACCTATTGCTTATAAAAACAAATATAACCGCAGCGCACTTTTCTGAAACAGAAAGATTTAAAGCGTATTGATATATTGCTTCCAGTTTTTGAGCAAATCTTCTTCGCTGACAGCTAAGTGATTGAGTATGTCAGCTTTTTTATTGAATGCCAAAAGCGCTTTAAGTTTGTCTCTCCCATATTTCTGGTCAATATACATCACCACTGAGCCGGAAAGACCGTATTTTAATTTACCTGTCCAGAAATCATCCAGCGAAGTTGGGATTTTATTTTCTGCTATAGCCTTTTTGATTTCTTTGATTCTGTCTGCATCACATTGCCCTGATGCGTAGGTAGCAAAGCCTTCTACAAACCAGTCAATCTTATCGGTATTACTAAAATCAGGACTCGCATTTACTTGCCCATGATAGACATGGAAGAGTTCATGCGTAATCAGATTTTGTGTTTTTGCTGTTTCATTATAATTATGTTCACAGGCTTCCGTACCCCATCTTTTAGGTGAAATCATATCCAGTTTAGTAGACACACCACTGGCCACCATCCAGCATTCAGATTTAAAATCAGGCATTCCCCAATCTTTTTGCCATTGTGCATCTAAAGACTGGCGGTTAGGATGGATATAGACCCCAAAAGTATTTTTGAATGGAGATTTTAGAAAAGACTCAACTGATTTGATGCCTTTCCCGAGAATTGTATTATACTCATCTTTATTTTGTAGGTCGATACTTGTATAATGCAACGTATATTGCTCATGCTTTTCGGTCAACCATTCGATAGGCAAAGCTATCCAACTGAATGAGATGAAGCTTATGCCTAAAATCAAGAGAAATCTATATGTGAGTTTCATGATTCTGCTGGTCTGATTGTAACTTTATCAGGTGTCGGATACTCAAGCAGTTTAGAGAAATCAACTTTCCAGAAGTCTAAATCAAGTAGGCGATTCTGGTGGTCTTTAGTTAAAGTGATTACAACAGGCGTGCCATCTACATCTGTATATTCTACTTGTATCAAATCTCCCGCATAGCCATTTACATCGCCTCCCAGACTGATGCTGCCCATTTTTCCACCCTCATATTCGTCTACGTATTCATCATAGGGGTAGTCCTCAGGATTCAGATTTATTTGTGTGAGTAAGAATTTGATTAATTCTTTTTCGTTTTCCCGTATTAATCTTTTCTCGTTCATATTACCAGTTTTTAAAAGGATTGGCTGATAAGTTTGAATTATAATATCTATTGTCTCCTGTTACTTCTATGCTTATCCATTCAGGTAATTCAAAAGATTCTTCTTCACTTTCTAGTTCTATTTCCGCTACAATTAACCCCTCATTACTGCCCAGAAATACATCAACTTCCCATAAATTATTGATATGAAATACTTTATATCTGATTTTAGAAAGCTCTGATACTGCAAAGTTATCTAACAATTCAGTCCCCTCTTCCTTTGGAATTTCATATTCAAATTCTGTTCTGGTTGCTCCTACAGAAGCCCCTTTAATAGTCAGATAAGCAGTAGTATCGGTTACCCTTACCCGAATGGTTTTATCCGGGTCTTTCAGAATGTATCCTTGTCTGAATAATTGCCCTTCTGGTTTTGGGAAATTATCCCATTTATCCTGATGTATTAAGTATTTTCTTTCTATTTCTAATGCCATACAATTGAGATAAAAGTATTTGTGGCGCGAGCTTCCAGCTCGCGGTAATTATCAAAAAAGGGAAAGCTATTATGAAGCATTTTAGTTATTAGCAATTATTATGCTGTAATTATGAATTGTTTCTAAAAACTAATTTAAAAAACATATATGCCACCGC
>CBIHRH010000390.1:0-5417 GCA_966212365.1 uncultured Emticicia sp.
AAGCCCTGAAATTTGCCAAGCGCCCACGTATCCACACCGGAATCGGGGCATCTGATATCCACATAAAACATAAATTTAACAGTACCCGCGAGCAGATTATCGAACAAGCTATTGCTGCGGTAAAACATGCTAAAAAGTTTGTAGAAGACGTAGAGTTCTATGCAGAAGACTCTGGTCGTGCTGATTTAGAGTTTTTAGCAAAACTAACCGACGAGGTAATCAAAGCAGGTGCAACTGTAGTAAACTTGCCGGATACTACCGGGTATGTATTACCTCATGAAATGTTTGAACGTATTTCTTATATCATGAATAACGTACCAAATATTGACAAGGCTATCATTTCAATGCACAATCATAATGATTTGGGCTTAGCTACAGCTAATACGATTGCCGGAATTCAGGCTGGTGCAAGACAAGTAGAGGTAACGATAAACGGTATTGGCGAGCGCGCAGGAAATACTTCCTTAGAAGAAGTAGCGATGATTCTGAAAGTACATAAATCTTTAGGTCTCCATACCAACATTGAGAGCACATTGCTTTCTCCTTTGAGTAACCTGGTTTCTCAAACGATGAGAATGCCTGTGCAAGCCAATAAAGCGATTGTAGGACGTAATGCTTTTGCACACTCATCGGGTATCCATCAGGATGGATTCTTAAAGCATACAGAAAACTACGAGATTATTAATCCACAGGAAGTTGGTGTTGACAAATCATCTATCGTTTTAACAGCCAGAAGTGGTCGTCATGCTTTGAAACATCGCCTTGAAATATTAGGCTTTAAATTAGAAAAACCTGAAATTGATGATGCATACAGCCGTTTCCTTGATTTGGCGGATAGAATCAAAGAAGTAAATGATAAAGATCTGGTAATCTTGATGAAAGAAACCATTACTGTTGAATAAATAGTATAGCAAAATTCTGAAAAGGGCTTAGTGATTCGTTCATCAAGCCCTTTTTTTGTTTACTTTGCATAGATAAATTGTTTAATAAACCCCACTTCATCGAAACCTATGTCTGATCGTCGCCATTTTCTCAACACTACTTTATTAGCAAGCCTGGGCATAACGAATATGAATTTTTCTTTTTCTGACACCAAAGCTAAAACCTTAAAACCTGCAGCCCTGAAAAAAGGAGACACCATAGGCTTGGTTTGCCCCGCTTATTCGGCTTTTGTGAAAGAAGATGTACAGATAACCATCGAAAGTCTTGAAGTGCTGGGATTTAAAGTGAAAAAAGGTGATCATATATTTGATAGATATGGCTACCTGGCAGGTAGTGACGGAGACCGAGCAGCTGATATTAATAGAATGTTTGCCGATAAAAGCATCAACGGAATCATGGCGATGCATGGCGGTTGGGGCTGTGCCAGAATACTTCCGTTGTTGGATTATAAAACTATTCAACAAAACCCAAAGGTTTTTATTGGATATAGCGATATTACAGCCCTATTATTGGGAATTTATGCCAAAACAGGTCTCGTTACCTTTCATGGCCCGGTAGGTTCTTCCACATGGAATAATTTCTCAGTTGAAAACTTCAGGAATATGCTCATTGAAGGAACTGTTGTGCAAATGAATAATCCAACTAAGAAAGGAGATACCCTTGTGCAGGTTGATGATAGAATTTATACTATTAATGGAGGCAAAGCTACGGGCAAATTAATCGGTGGAAACCTGACCGTATTGAGTCATATTTTAGGTTCTTCTTATGTCCCTGACTTTAAAGGAAATATTCTGTTTTTAGAAGATGTAGGTGAAGACCTATATCGCATCGACCGGATGATTACCCAATTAAAACTTGCGGGTATTCTGAATCAGATTTCGGGCTTTATATTTGGTAAATGTACAGATTGTCCGCCGTCTAAGGGCGGCTATGGCTCATTAACGATTGAGGATATTTTTGAAGACCATATCAAACCTTTAAAAATTCCTTCTTTTTCAGGCGCCATGATTGGGCATATTAAAGATAAATTTACGATTCCTGTGGGCTTAGAAGCGACTATTGATGCAGGAAGTGGGAATATAACTCTAAGTGAATCTGCAGTTAATAAGTAAAACAAAAGCCCTTTCAAGTTTTTCTGAAAGGGCTTTTGTTAATATTTCAATACTACTTATTCTTCCCCAATAAATCTCCCTCCACCAATGATATGTCCAAAGAAAAGTGCATTAAGGAATAGTTTATTCGTTCCATACCAGAATGCTCTGAAATTAGGGTTTTCAGACATCAATATAATTTTACCAGCACCCAATGTCTGTGTAATAACTGCAGGTGAGTTTTTAATTAAAGCTTCGTTTTTAGGATGTACATATCCGGCAATCAATGGATTATTTGTGAAAATAAGCGGCGTATTATAAGGGTTTTTAGTGTCTTCAAAGAAGATATTATTATCCTTAAACAAAGCCAGTTTATCTTGTGTATACCCAAAGCAAATCGGGTGAGTCGGGTCTATTTTTGCCTCGAAGATGGTTCCGGCAGTTTCCATAGCTCCTGTAAATTTCTCTTGTAGCACATAAGGCCTTTTCTCATTGCCGTCGTTAGTTGGTTTAGGTTTTACTGTAATTGAGGCTATTTTCTTATTGGCTGTCCACTCTGCGCCTTCTGTCATGGCGACTAATACACCGCCTCCTTGCACAAAGCGCTTGATTTTTTCATCTGAAAGATTGTTATACCCTCCACCGGCCATCACAATATGGGTATATTTATCCAGATTGACACGATTGACTGTTTCAATATCAGAAAATGTAAGAGGGATATTGATTCTCGTATCTAGCAAATGCCATATTTCTCCTGCATCATTGGCATTTACACCCGGTCCGGCTAACATCAATGCTTTAGGTTGTCTTAATCGACGGAATTTTTCACTTCCTAAATCAATTCCATTAGGCGTTAATCCTGTCGTTGTAGCATAAAAATCAACGCCATCTCTTTCAGCGAGTGTTTTTAAGACATCACTTGGATCGCTGCCATTGCAGACAACCTGAATCGTCCCATAATCAAACTTCTGTTCTTTGCCATTGACAATTGCCGTTAAAGGCTCAACAGCTACTTTTAAAGTATATCCTTTTTTGAGCAATTCATAGGCGGTTCTTGGGGCATAATAGCTGTTCCACTCAAAGAAATAGGCATAGGTACTGCTTCCCACTACTTTTCCCTTCGGGAACTCATTTACGCTCACTTTTTCACCTAACGAAATCGAACCTTTGGCTTCTGCTGTTGGGGTATTCATGCAGTATTGGAGTGACCATGCCGAAATATCATAGAAAAGACTGTCCTCAAACTTGGTGCGTTTCTCAAACATCGATTTGATTAATCTATGTTGAGGCTGATTCATTGGTACTGCATAAGAAGTATTCTTATCGAATGAAGTACCGTCTATTGTTTCATCTTTGCCCAGTTTATACACATCAATCTGGTTTCTTTTCAACATATTTACCATTTCCCAGGTTTTTACTGCATCCTTGCTTCCACCAAAAACATAGGCTTTCACCGCATCTGTAGAGCTTTCTTTGTAGAAATTACGCATATGATCCAATAACTCTACACGCATGACTCTGGCCGCTTTCAGGGTTGACATGGTTGCCGATACCTGATTACGAATTGTAAAAGGGAAACTTAACAAGCCATTGGTTGTCTCTTGTAAATGCCCACGAGACGAAGCCTGCTCAAACAAAATGCCGATTGAACCATTCACATCAGGCAGGGTAGAACCTTTGCCATAGTAGAAATCATCGTAATTTTCCTGAGTATAATAAGCTGAATTAATCTTATCTAAACCAGTGGCATGAAATTTGCCTATTTTGGCCGTCAATTCTATATTGCTTTTAGGGGTAAGCGGGTGAGTACGAGCAGGGATACCTGGTTGAAAGAAAAAGCTAGAAGCACTCCCCATTTCGTGGTGATCAGTTAAGATATTCGGTCTCCACTCATAAAATTTCACTAAACGGCCTTTACTCTCGGGCATTTGTTGGTAAAGCCAGTCACGGTTCAGGTCAAACCAGTAATGATTGGTACGTCCGCCAGGCCATGTTTCGCTGAATTCACGGCTATTGATATCACTTACTAAAGTATTACTTCTATTAATATTTACCCAAGTTGCAAAACGGTTTCCACCGTCAGCATTAATACATGGGTCTATTAATATAATGGCATCATTTAATAAAGAATCTACACTAGCCCCTTGTGCCGCTGCCAGATAATAGGCCGACATCAGGTTTGAGTTAGTACCACTAGGCTCATTGCCATGTACTGAATAACCCATCCATACCACAATCGGCATTTTCCTGGTATCTACACTCCCAGACTGTGAAGGATTGACTAATTTCTGATGTTCTGCTTTTATCTGTTCCAACTGCGAATGGTTTTTCGGCGAAGTAACAGTCAATAATAAAAGCTCACGATTTTCAAAAGTTTTGCCGTATACTTCTACTTTAAATCTATCTGACAAGCGAGCCAATTCTCTCATATAGGCATATTGTTCATAAGGAGTTACATGTTGCTCGCCTACCTGATAGCCTAAAAATTGTTTTGGTGTTGGAATTTTAGGGTCATAGGTTACGTCTTGTGGCAGGTAATAACTATCGGCTACTTGTCCGTAAGCATACGTGTTTACAATGATGAAGAGTAAGAGTAGTAATTTTTTCATGAAGAATGGGGTAGTTTGTTTAGCAATTAAGCACAATTCTGCCTAAAAATACAAAAAGCCTCTGACACAGAGGCTTTTTGTATAGACAAAGAATCTACAAACCTTAAAAATCCGGTTCAAAGAGTGTGCTTAGCACTTTTTGTCTACTATTTTAAGGCATTTATTTAATAAGGTGGTCGAAAAAATTAGTTCGACGCTTTTAATTTAGCTTCAATAGTTTGCTGCGTATGCGGCACCGCTCTTAAGCGTTCTTTTGGTATCAGTTTACCGGTATCTTTGCAAATACCGTAAGTACCATTTTTAATCCGGATTAATGCAGCTTCCAATTGTTGAGCAAACTTTTGTAAACGTCCAGCCGACTGACTCAATTGTTCTTTTTCACTTACATCAGCGCCGTCTTCCAATAGTTTCGTGCTGCTTGATGTGTAATCAGTACCGTTGTCATTTTTACGACTTAGTGTTTCCTTAATAAAGTTCAACTCATTTCTTGTTGCTTCCAATTTGTTGGTAATGATTACCTCAAATTCCCTCAGTTCTTCTTCTGAATAACGGGTTTTTTCTTCAACTACGGCCATAATCGTAATGCAGTAAATTGTTAAATTGGGTACATGCTCTAAAAAACGCCACAAAGATAGCGTTTTTTGACCTTTTTAACAACCGCTTAATTAAAATATTGGCAAACCATCAAAAAAATTTATTTAAAGGTAATTATTCAAAAACAGTAAATTATTTGGCGAAGTAGAAAATTGTCAGTTTAAGACATAAGTAGATGCTT
>CBIHRH010000391.1:0-5401 GCA_966212365.1 uncultured Emticicia sp.
TGAAACAAATTGATTCTGACGTAACGTCTAAAGGAAGCGATACTTTTAATCGCACCATATAGGAATTGAAACGAATATGAGTTTTATTTGCCAACGGCAAAAGAAATACTTTTAATCGCACCATATAGGAATTGAAACAGGTGGAAGTGAAGAAAAAAGGATTACAGGAGTTAGCTTTTAATCGCACCATATAGGAATTGAAACATACTTCAACCACTCTACATATATTTCGAATTTATCCTTTTAATCGCACCATATAGGAATTGAAACTACGATTTACCTGTAGGTAATGTCTTGAAGAAAGTTCTTTTAATCGCACCATATAGGAATTGAAACTATTTGCTATTCGCAAGCGTTACATTACTTGTCGTACTTTTAATCGCACCATATAGGAATTGAAACATTTCTCTTTTGTTACGGAGTTAGAGAATACCCCAAACTTTTAATCGCACCATATAGGAATTGAAACTCTTAAAAACCGAACATTTGATAACGTACCTTAATACTTTTAATCGCACCATATAGGAATTGAAACTTTATTAAAATAATACAAAGTTATATAGAGAACAGTCTTTTAATCGCACCATATAGGAATTGAAACTCACGTACCGCCCGCTATACTTGAACGTGCTATCTACCTTTTAATCGCACCATATAGGAATTGAAACTGTAGACGAAAGTCGTAGATGTGTTGGAGGTATAATCTTTTAATCGCACCATATAGGAATTGAAACATGCCGGAACGTTTAAGAATGCCCGCATAAGATATTTCTTTTAATCGCACCATATAGGAATTGAAACTGCAAAAACGAAGATATTGAGGGTATGAAAAAGATACTTTTAATCGCACCATATAGGAATTGAAACAATCAACCTCACCCATCACCCACCTCCTTCCGCTTACTTTTAATCGCACCATATAGGAATTGAAACCATCGTCTACAGTGATTACTGATGCCCCGATATGTCCTTTTAATCGCACCATATAGGAATTGAAACCTTCCTGGCTGATAGGTCTTGTTCATAGTTAAAATTCTTTTAATCGCACCATATAGGAATTGAAACTAAGACAGGCGAAACCCTGCCTTTTGAATTCAAGTTCTTTTAATCGCACCATATAGGAATTGAAACCTAATGTTATTATTAATAGGGCCGCTATCGCCGCTCTTTTAATCGCACCATATAGGAATTGAAACTTACGATGTCCCTGTCGTCTTACGACAACTATACAAACTTTTAATCGCACCATATAGGAATTGAAACGCTATTCTCCCGGCCGTTCACATCAAATTTATAGGTACTTTTAATCGCACCATATAGGAATTGAAACAGATTTAACAATTGAAACAGCAAGTAATAGTTGGGGCTTTTAATCGCACCATATAGGAATTGAAACAAAATAAGCTTTCTGACAGACAGAACGCTTATGAACTTTTAATCGCACCATATAGGAATTGAAACTCTAAATCAGCGTAGGTAAGCTGAATAAACCGACGTTCTTTTAATCGCACCATATTAGGAATTGAAACTAGTTTAGAATCAGGTTTCAATTTCTTCGAAAGACCTTTTAGTCGCACCATCCGGGATTTAAAACAAAATACATCCATAATAGGATTTTCCTTTCTACTCCCAATAAAGTCCCCCTTTAGGGATTAGGGGCTTTCTTACACTCCCCCTCTGTATACTTCGTAATCCCTCTGGCCTCTGCTTCGCAGGAGTTACCATACGTTTTATTATTACAACCACAAACAGGCTGATAAATGGCGGTGCACATTCTTCCGTCGCTGGGCTTTTCTGTGCATTGCCCTATTGAGCTTGCTTTTTTATTACAACAAAGGCAAGTCAGTAATATAGATAAGATGAAGATTGATTTTGCGGTTTTCATGGCTTCTTATTTTGTTTAATCAAATATAATTACAAAAAATCCATGCCAACGCACTCTTCCTAGTGTTTCTTTTTTACGGTCGTTTTGGGCTTATTTGTTGCAGGTTTCGGCTTAGCGACTGTTTGTTTTGTAGTATTTGTTGTTGGCTTAGAGGCATTGTTGATAGGCCTTGAAGTATTGACCACCGACTTACGCTTAGATAAGAAAAAATATCTTACCCAGACGCTATGGTATTTAAAATCATTGGCATCTAGAGCATCCCACTGATAGCCAAACATAATTTCTGGTTTAGGCTTAATACCTACGCCCAATCGTTGAAGACCGGTTGTGTTGAAATTAAAGTTTTTTACACTAACTGCTGCATTTACATATACCAATTCCTTATATCTGAAAGCCACATCGCCAGCAAACAAATGCCCCGGACTTGCATTGCCATATTTTCTGGTAATGCCCACCTGCAAATAAGCTGAGGGAATAAACTTAATATCGCGTGGTAAATAAAAGGTATATCCCCCCTGAAGAATTAAAGCTTTATAGGCCGCTTGTGTAAACTCTCCCTTATCAACGGAAGTGACTATATGTGGAAACGAAAGTCCGATATAATTCTCTTTGTTTTTATTCTGCAAGGCCACGCCTAAACCATACCTGAATATTTTTCCGTCCTTAAATTCAAGCGGCTCATACATACCAAGGTTTGCTCCTAAAGCTATATTGGTGTGTCGGTCAATGGGCATTTCGTAGGCATAATCGAGCACCAGCGAATTGCTTGCCTGCCGTTGGCCCCAGATATAGGCACCAAAATGATGCGGACTTTTGTCGGGATGATAAGTGCCTGATGCCAGAAACTGGTAATTATTAAAAGTATAGGTGTCCTGAGGATATTTGATTGTATAGTTTCCGGGCGAAAAAGAAATTAGCGCATTGTTGTCGGGAGCATTGACTAATAAGGCAGGATTACTAATCTGCTTGTCGAGATACCATTGTCTGAACTCGTTAATAGTTTGTGCTTGTAAAGTGCGAGCAGTAATCAAAAATATAATGATTAGTCGTTTCATTGGCTGTTTACGTATATCAAGTCTGTGGTTATTATTATTAACAACACAGATAGCTTTATATTGTTTGGAGGAGTGGGATAATTACGTGATTAATCGTGAATGGTGAGTTAGTGAATGAATTAATGGTGTATCAATTTTTATCTACTAATTCGTTTTATTCACTAATTCACAATTCACTAATTCGTGATTATAACAATCACTCAATCCTTTTATGCCTTCCGAACAAATTCAGATTTTAAGCCCATGGCTCCAAAACCTTCTATTTTACAGTCGATATTGTGGTCTCCATCTGTCAGGCGGATGTTTTTTACTTTAGTACCAGCCTTCACAGGCTTAGGCGCGCCTTTTACAGGTAAATCTTTGATTATTACTACTGTATCGCCATCTTTTAGTTCGTTTCCATTGGCATCTAGTACCTTCAGACCTGCTTCTTCGGTCTCTACCTCATCAGGATTCCATTCATAAAAACATTCAGGACAAATCAATAATCCATCGCTAGGATATACAAACTCACTTTTACATTTAGGACAAGGAGGAAATTCTGACATAGTATTTTTTAATTATTGAAGACTGCAAAAGTACGGATAATTTTCTGATATAAGTAATACAGGCGTAATATAGGCTGTTATAGAGTATCTGCAATATATCAGCCCACAGGCGAAGCATTGAAAGTAAAAGATGCCTGGAATCACGCTTATTTGCTCAATCACTATTATCTTCATTTCTCCGTTTTCCTTTATCCTTCGTCTGGAACACTTTTTTAGCATTGTTTCTCATAAAAACATACAACCATGAAAATGATGCAGTTATTAGCATTCTCTCCTGCCTTGATGTACAATTTCAGATTCCTCAACTTTTTTCTGAATCCGGGAGATGGCACCTCTTATAATGGTGGAGACGTGGATGATGAAGACGTGCTGAAAGATGAAAATCTGGAAGACGAAGAATTACCGGATGAAGCGCCAAATCCACCAAAAGATGATTTCAGCTATATAAATGAAGATAAAAGAACGCCTCCTGAAAGGGAAGAAAGTAATTTTGAGCCGAATGATATTGACGAGAAGTAGCGAGATGCTCAAATAAATAAAGGTGTTATACAAACGATGTATAACACCTTCTCATATCATTATAAACAATCCACCAGATAAGTAGTGGGATAATCAATAACTTTATTTCTTCCTCTTCTCAATATCAGGCAGAAAGCCCGTCAGAATACCAATTAATGGCAAATAAGAACATACATCAAACATATAACTGATGCTAGTGTGGTCGGCCAATGTGCCTAAAAGTGCCGAACCAAGGCCGCCCATTCCGAAGGCAAGGCCAAAGAATAATCCTGAAATCATGCCTACTTTGCCGGGCATTAGTTCTTGTGCATAGACCAGAATAGCCGAAAATGCCGATGAAATTAACAGACCAATACAGATAGCCAGAATCGGAGTAAAAAACAGATTGGCATAGGGCAATAACAAAGTAAATGGCGCAGCTCCTAAAATAGAAATCCAGATTATATATTTCCGTCCGAATTTATCTCCTAGTGGCCCACCGGCAAAAGTTCCAACAGCAACAGCAGCCAGAAAGATAAAGAGTTGTATCTGCGCATCTTTTACGCTCAGTTGAAACTTATCCATCAGATAAAAAGTATAATAGCTGGTCATACCTGCCATATAGAAAAACTTCGAGAATATTAACAAGAGTAATATAAACAGAGAGATTGCTATGCGGTTTTTACTCAAACCCACTCCTGTTTCCTGCACTACCTTGCTTACTTTAGGCAGAGCCACTCTTTTATACCAGCTACCGATATTGTAGAGCAATATAATACCAATCAAAGCTGCAATGCCAAACCACAGTACACTATGTTGCCCATAAGGCACTACAATTAAAGCCGCCAGCAAAGGCCCCAAGGCACTTCCCGCGTTACCCCCCAACTGAAAAATTGCCTGCGCCATTCCACGTTTACCACCTGATGCCAGATAGGCCACACGCGAAGAATCAGGATGAAAAATAGACGAGCCAACACCAATCACGCTGACAGATAGCAGAATCCAGTAAAAATTAGAAGCATAAGCCAGATTGAACAAGCCGAATAAGGAAATAGCCATACCAACAGCCAATGAAAATGGCTTTGGATATTTGTCGGTGTATAGACCTACAAAAGGTTGCAGGATAGAGGCTGTCAGCTGATAAGCTAAAGTGACCAGACCAATCTGCGTAAAATCCAGATGAAAGCTTTCTTTAATGAGTGGATAGATAGCCGGAATAACCGCCTGAATCATATCATTGAGTAAATGCGCAAAGCTGATTGAGTATAAAACCGTATAGACTGTCTGTTGTGCTAGTCCGGGCTGTGAAGTGGTAGTTGCTTTTGTATCATTCATCATATCATCTGATGATTTATTGTAAAAAAATTAATTCAATTGTTTAATGTCTGAGAATTAAAGTGGCATAGTGCAGTGCT
>CBIHRH010000392.1:0-5392 GCA_966212365.1 uncultured Emticicia sp.
AGCCATATTTCACATCTCCTCTGATGGGACAACCCATACTTGCCAATTGAACTCTGATTTGATGCGGACGGCCCGTGACAGGGTTCACTTCCAATAAATGATAGTGATTGATTTCGCCGAGGTAGCGGTAATTCAATTCAGCTTTTTGGGAGCCAGGCACTTCTGTATCAAAAGCCTTAACGGTATTTTTCTCTTCGTTCTTAACTAACCAGTGGGTCAGTTTTCCGCTTTTCTTTTCTGGCTTTTTACCTACAACTGCCCAATAGGTTTTCTGAACGTCTCTTCTACGAAAAATCTCGTTCATGCGTTCAAGTGCCTTTGAGGTGCGGGCAAAAACCACCAGACCACTTACGGGACGGTCGAGGCGATGCACTGTTCCCAGAAATACATCGCCCGGTTTATTATATTTTACTTTGATGTAGTCTTTTACGTAGTCTGATAATGTCTTATCTCCTGTAGCATCGCCTTGTACTAAAACTCCTGCTGCTTTATTGACAATAATGATGTGATTGTCTTCGTAAAGAACATAAAAAGGCTGTTTCATATCTTTATAATTTGCTGCAAAGATACTCAACTTTTCTAAGTTTAACTATAAAACTGTGAGAGATAGCCTTTTAAAGCCTTATCAGGCAACAGCAAACATATTCTGACGCACGGTTTCAAGTCTTCTACGTGAAATAAGAATCTCTGTTCCGTCTTTCAAAAGCACTGTCTTATGATCGAAATTAAGATCGGCTATAAAGTTGACATTCACAATGCAAGATCTGTTTACTCTGATAAACGAATGTGGCAAAATAGTGTCATACATTTTCAAAGTATAAGACATTACTTTTTGTTTTCCGCCATTCAGAATAAAGGTGGTATAATTAATATTTGCTTCTAATCTGACAATGTTTTCTGAGGCCTTGAAAAGAAGCTTGGTGTGTGTTCTGTGAGGTTTTCTGATTTTAGTTTCCATGTCTGTTTTTGTTATTATTATGGCACAAAATTGACTGATAATCAGGAGTTTCTAAAATATATGCGGTTGAATACGCGAAAACGGTTACTGAAAGGTAGGAAAATAAAACTGAATGGTTTTAGGGCACCAAAAAGTCGGTTTCTACTACGTATTCAGTGTAATCATTCGGGTTTACTTTTACTGCAATAGTGTCTTTCAGATAAGGCGTAGGGTTAAACCAGATATTGTCGCTATGAAAGATATATACTTTATTATCAACAGGCGATTTATACGTGCAGCGTATAATATATGGGCATTCGTTATTGACACTTACGCTGTAGTTCTTATATACATCATCCACACGAGCCATAACAGTGATGCCCGATTTTTGCAGATATTTTTTCTGATTGACCGATAGAAATTGTTTACCTAAACCGATATACCCAATCAATCCGAACACCAGAAAAAATGCACTTAAGAGAATGGTTACAAACCAGGCATCTATTCCGCCGCTCGTTGATTCTTCTGGGTTTTCAGGAGAATAATAAATGGGTACTTTTTCCCCATAATTCAATGCGTCTGTCCAGCTTTGTTTCTCCAGCCAATAAACGTGAGGGTTCTGGTGCTTATCAAAATACACCAGTTTATAGCGGGTATGTCCTTTATTATCCGTAAAGCTACCTTCTACCATGGCTGTTGTTTTTACGCCCTCATGCAAGAGCTTATGAGTCTTTTTATAATTGATATAAGCAACTATACCTAAAATAGTAGCGGCCAATGAAAAGATGCCGAAGAAGATGAGATAGAAATTATTTTTGATCATTTGATTGCCAAGAAAAAGAGTTTAACTACACTAGCTATTAATAAAAACATTATACTAAAACATAGCCCTACAATATATATCATCCCTGCACCCGGGCCGCCCACCGTATGCGAAGCGGCGCAATAAGTAAATACATAATGGCTGCCAATGATTGAAGCAATGATGATTCGGAGCAAGAGATATCCTTTGGGAGCAACAGGAATATAGTATATCCCCATGCAGGCTATTATCAAAAGCAGAGGCAGCCAATAAGCCATAGTTTCCAGGGTATCATTATATTTGCCCTGAATGCTTACGTTATACTTCCCGAAATACTTTATTCCAATAAAGGCTAGAAACCAAACAGTTTCCGGCCCGATTAAAAATCGCAATGATTTCATGCGGTTTTATTTAGTTTTATAATGATAGAGTTTTTCAACACTTATTTCATTCATTATATCCTGCTCGGTGGTTTTTACTAAATACCCCTCTTTATCAAATTCATTTCTGTATTTCAGATAACTCATGGTATCGCCTTGTGCACTTCTGCTTAGCGATTGAATCATTACATTTTTACTGAGTTTACCCAATTGCTTATCTGTAAAAAACTCATCGACACTTGTAAAGACATTCAATGCAATTTTATTTTCTTTGGTAGTATCATACTGATACGAAACCTCCATATCAAGGTTGTCGCCAATCAGGTATCGCGTACGAACCAGATTCCCATCCTGATAAATATGCTCGGTGATATTGTCTTTATTGGTAATAAAATTCCTGGTCATTACTTTTACCAGAAAGCCCTCAGTATTATAGGCATAAGTAGTTTCATAAATCTGGCCAATGGCACTTTCACTATAGGTAGAGGCAGCAATTCTCCCGTTTTTATCTAAACTATAGGCCTGTTCCGAAATTATCTCTCCTTTGTCATTTACCCATTTTCTTTCAACAAGGTCTTTTGTATAGGTATAAAAAGCCGTATCTGAAATACTGTTAAACTTCACCAGATTTCCTGCGGCATCATAGATGAAATTCTTTTGAGATAGCTCATCTTCAGGATAGGTGATTTTTGTTAGTGGCCTAAGAATTTCTAATGTCACTTTTTGTGATTCAACTTTTGTATCGGTAGGAAGCTTTTCATTTTTTATGCAGGCTTTCAAGACTACACTTAGTAGTAAAATGGCAATTTTAGTTTTCATGACTATTTTATATTTGCTGTCTAAAGAGTATCCTATGAACAGTTGTTTTATTCTTCAATAAAGTGATTTTGATATTTACCTTCGCTTAAGGCTTTATTAAATGCATCTCCTATTTCATGAATCATGGGTATGTAGGCTTCTGAATCTGGCTCATATACATTTTTCATGAATATTAATTGCTTGTCTTCTTTTCTGTACCAGACAGCTAGTTTCAATCCTTTTACTATTACATTGAATTCGTCGGTACTGTATTCACTTCCCGGCTTAATAGCATCTTCTGTTAAATTATAGCGCTTTAATATAAAATCAATCAATGTTTTTTGAATATCAGGTTTTGCGTAATTGAGTTCATATACTTTGCCCTCATCTTCATATGCTCCCTGCCAGTATGGCTGCTTTGCCAATTTCTTTAGTCGAAGCTTATAAGTACCATTCTGCTGAATCCATTCAAAATAGGTTTCAACCCAGGTTTTATTAATGTAAAACTGGTTTTTCAGACGCGTATTGATTTTACTGAATGGCACAGTATAACCTTTATCCGTTTGGTAATTATATACCACTATGGCATTCTCATATTTCGGTTCATCATTAGTATTATAAGTAGCAAACTCTCCTGTAAATGCTATCCACTTTTTATCAGGAGAAAAAGCTATGGCACCGGCATCATTATAAAAACTATAATTATCAACCAGATTATTATTCTTATTCATCACATACTGTTTCAAAGTAGGCACATGCAATACGGTATGCTGATTCACCAGCAAATAATCTCCTCCTTTCAGCGTTTCTACCTTTCCATCGCCGTCCTGGTCATTGGCCATAAAAACCTTGAATGATTTATCAGGCTGGCCTTTATCAGCCTCTAAAAACTGCAGGCTTGCAAAATCATAGCCTTGTTCGTCTAATGGTTTTACAACCAAATTGCCGTTCTCTTCTCTGATTAAGTAAAGGCTCTGACTCCCTGCAATCAGGGTCGGTGTAGGGGCATCAGCTAGTACGTATACCCGCCATACGTGTGAATAGCCCGTATTATTTTGCAGGTTTTTGGAGAATTGTACCGGATTCCCTTTATACAAAACGGAGTATTTGATACTCACATTGGTTACCATACCATAATTCATATTATAGCTTCTTGTCGAAAACTTTTCCATCTGGACGGTGAAAGGTCCATGCACGACATTTTTAACGGAAGAGGATACTCTGGTACGAAAAGAGTTGAAAACGATAATACTGGCTATGGCAAGAATTGTGATAATGATGATAGAGACTTTCATGTGCTTGTTTGTGTTTGATATGAGTTGAAATGATATAAAAAAAGCCCTACCAATCTGGAAGAGCTTTTGTTCTAACCCCTAAACTCATGAGAAAAACCCTACTAATTAATAATTTAATGAGTGTTGATCACGCTTCACTTCTCTGGTAATGATTCTATCGCCACTGGTTAGTTCGATATAATACTTACCTGCTGGCGCTGTAGACAAATCGAGGCGTACATTCACGCAGGTTGGCTTTCTGCCTATTAACTCTTCATACATTGTTCTGCCTTCGGCGTCCATCAATTTTACTTTTGCTTTTTGCCCTTTATCTTTTACGATGTTCAAGCTTAGCTTCAAAGAATTTACGTGTTCGTACTCGTACATAGCAATGTTTAGATTACTACTTCTGTACTCAATTTTTTTATCGTCTGCATAAGCATGCAAACTGAATAGAATAATAGCGATGATTAATAATTGCTTTTTCATTTAATGATTTTAGTTTTCTATGACTATGCTGTTGTTTGTCTGTTTTTGACGATGCAAAGTTGTAGGAATGCCGATTCTAAAAAAAATATAAGACGTTGAAGTGCTATAAAATGCTATTGGATTGTGGGAAATTAGATTTTAATGGTTTTTTGAAACTTAGGAGCTATCTAGTGGTAGCTGCTAAAAAGCACAAACGAGGTAATAAATGACCTCGTTTGTGCTTTTTAATATGTGCAAAATTTTACTTAATCAGTTTAACTACTTCTTCGGCTACCCATTGTGCCGAGACAGCAAATGCTCCTGTTACTATTCTATTGGGAGCATCAACAATATGTGTATAATTCTTGTCGGGCCTGGTTTCAGGCGTACAAACTATCAGATTAGCCCCTCTTCTTGCCAATACAAGCTCCATATCAAATGGCAATAGTTTTCCAAAACTTGATATATCCATAAATTTCAGTTCAGCCCAATGAGGGAAACAGGTAATCCTTTTTTTTGCCACTAGGTATTCGCAATTACTTAATCTGATATTTGCTAATGAAGCTACCCCATGTCCTGCTGTTCCGATAACTCCTCCTTTTTCGTAGATCTTAGCTGTTATTGAAGCAATTCGTTCATCATACATTACGTCGAAATACTGTCCATGCCCGCCCGGATAAAAGACAGCCGCATAGCTTGCTACGTTCACATCGGGAGGGGCAAGTGAATTATT
>CBIHRH010000393.1:0-5378 GCA_966212365.1 uncultured Emticicia sp.
AACAGCACTGCCAGAAACGGTGGTGTTCAGGTCAGCCTTGCCGACTGAACCATCTAAAACTTGTGTTCCTTTGACGTTTGTTCTAGCCATGGAGATCAGTAATTGTGTGATTTGGTAATTGAGAGAATGAGTGATTGTCTATTTATACGAAATAACTCACCCTATTTAAAATAACTAACCACCAGCTTGTCGTCTGAGACAGGGGCTGTGGCCATAGTAATATTGCTTCCCGAAATAGTGTAGTCGTTTCCGGCCCCTGGTTCTTGTAGAAGACCATTCAGAAATACCTCTTCCGTGCCGGCCGTTGGTGTAAAGGCCAATGAGAAAGAGAAGTTAGTTCCATTTTTTGCACCTATCGGCGTTTCTCGTGTTATGCGGTTCGCGGCAATAGTGATATAGGCAACAGCACTGGCCGATGTTATTCTTCCATAGGCGTCAAAATTAAACAGGTTGCAATTAGTGTTTGCCGTAACTACAGTAGCCAGGTCTATACTATCAGCATTAGCTACAATTCTTCCGGCTGTTCCAATTACATCTATGGTATTTCCGGTTTTAACCGCCCCACTCCCTGCAATAATCTGTCCTGCTCCCGAAAACTGTACCCAGTTGATAGCTGTCGTACCAACAGTTATTGCGCCATCGGTACTAATCATCCAACCCGAATCAGCATTCACGGTTCCTTCTGTTACGAATACAAAAGACCCCGATTTTAACTCTCCGGTACCTACTAATCCATCTGCATCTGTTGCTCTCGTCCAGTTGCCGGTGGCACATACAAATATCCCATTTTCATTGGCGGTGCTTTGATTTTTTACCAATACCCTGTCGCCTGCAACCACTGAAACTCCGTCAATTGTCTGAGCACCCGACCGCGTTATATTTACTGTTGTAGCAACCCGCACAGAATCTTTCCCTGATAATCCCGTCTGAGCATTCTGCACATCTACCAAACGTGCGGCATCATTGGCCGACGCAGGGGCATCAAGATTAATAATCTTGTTGGTGCCCATGTCGATAATAGCCGTTGCCGTATAATAGTTGTTTGGAGACTCTTTTTTTAAGAAATTAGTGCCATCAGCCAGTTTTGAGGTAGCAATAGCCGCATTGGTTGCTATATCCGTATTATCAATCTGGCCGGTTAAATCAATCTGCCGTTTTTTAATTTTTGAAGCTGCCATTTGTTATGTAGATTTTATATAATCAATTATTAATCTGTCGTCTGCCTCGGGTGCACTACTCAATCCGATAGTGGTATCGGTCAATTCCTGATAATCGGCTGTTAGGCCTTTGAATTGCCTGACTCCGTTAAGATATACCCTGGTGCTACCAGCCACAAATGGCTCTGTAGTTTGAAATACTGTATTGATGCCATCGTGTGCACCTATCAATCCATAGTCGGTTTTAAAATAGGAGGCATCCGGCGGAAAACTCTCGGGGACATCACTTAAATCATTCCATTGATTCACCTCAATATCACGGTCGGGGAAACTATAGGCGCGGTCTTCGGTGTTATCGCCGATTAGAAATTCACCTAAGAAATTGTTGGTATTCTTTACACCAAGCCGACCTATAATTTCAGTTAAGCTTTCCCGATTCCCTAATTGGAGTTTTTTGGCCAGGGCCGATCCTAATTTTAAAAGTCCTTTATTTTGTGCCTGAGGATTATCGTTATCTTCAGGCAAGGCATCTATGCCACCGTCAGAATAAATATTGCCAAAAATAGACCCACCTCCACCTGCCGTAATAGGGCTGTCAAAATCATTATTCAGATTGATGCTCGAGGCAATTTCACCATTACTTACATCAATAGTTTTATCGTCTTTAAATCGATCGAGTACTTTTCTGTTGATGCTTATCTCATCTACATATAGTTCGGTTAACAACAGTTCTGTCATATCTGTCTGCAAACTGTATTCGCAGAAGAGCACCATAAAACGCTTGGTATAGTTGGTCAGAAAAGGTGTATCCAGCAGGTTGACAAAGCCTTTTACTTTTCCCTCAAAAATATCCCCAAACCGACTATTAGTTGCCAGACGATCAATTAATACCGATTCTGCTATAGTATAGTCAGTCGTTTCCGAAGCCCTTTTCCATGCCGTTGTGAGGGTAGGGGTATCTCCAACAAAGAAGCTGTTTCTAAAACTTAAAAGTACAGCACCAATATTATCCTGATAATTGACAGTTCTTTTCTCAGCTTTTTTTGAGTTGGGTAAATTGGTGTTACTAAACCGGTATTCGCGGCCTGTAAAATTTTCGTCATAATTGCTTCGATACCCTAACAATTGCAGGTTACGGTATTTTACTTTTTGATTGGTTGAACTGGGTTCATTATCATTTAATATCACACCCGGATAAATCCTGACTTTTATCCGATTAACTCCATCGTAATACTGAGTAGTTGCGCCAGAAATTGTGAATTTACAATCGATAGCCAGAACATTATTTAATGCTTTCGTGCCGATTAGTATAACCTGCTCAGTTTTCTTGATTGAGCCATATTTATCAACATAATACTTGACGGATGCATCGGTTGATTTATAAAGAATAATTGCAATCTTGATAGCATCAATATCACTATCAGCTAAGGTCTCAGCTTTAAATACTCGGTAATATCAATAGCTTCTGATTCCAGGTATTTTGTGTCCAGGCCATCATTTGAAGTAATAATATTCTTTATAATTATGCCTCCACCGTAAATTGACTCAATCTCTTGAATAGTCCACGAACCAACCTTTGTCCAGTTAAATGGAGTAGAGGCACTTAAAAAACTGGTAAAATCACCATTAGGTAAAAGATTGGCTTGCGGGCCAACTTCATAGTAAGATGAGAATTCCTGATATGGACTATCCTTCCGGTTAATAGCACCTTTAATAACCTTTAACCCACCTGTATGAATCACCACATCGGTATTAAAAATGGCGCTACCAGTTGGAGTACCATCAGCAGTGTATCCTCTTCCTTGCAAGAAACCGTCAGCGGCTTCAATAGCAGAAGCGATAATCCAATGGCCGCCAGACTGAAAAAGTCTTAGGTCGTGTACGGTTAAAAGCCTTTCCAATACCTCATAATAATGTATATACGTATTGTCTTTATTTAGTAAAGACCGAATATCTATATATAACTGCGATAGCGGACAACTGGCTGATGACTTGGCCATAGCAGTATCATACTTATTATAATAAATAAGCAGGGGTAAGCTATGCCCGGTTTCTGCTAAAGCCTGCTGTATTAAACTTTGTACCGATTGTTTCTTTGAGGCTACATTTGGATGGAAATCAATAAAGTTGAGGTCTTTTAAGCGATTAAGTCCATCTTTTGCCATTATCTTGATGACAATGACGCTAACATCCTCAAACTCCTGAGAGGAATAAAACGGCACCAGCCAACCCGTAAACTCTAAGGTATTGTCTTTATAGATTTTAACCTGGTATTTTCTTTCGTCATCAAATTGCAGGTCGTCTAACTGAAAAAAGTCTGTGCCTTTCAGGTGTATTTCAGCAAATCGGCTTAAAATAGGAGCATATCTGTCTTCTTCCCTGTCGTGGCCGATTCGGATGCCGTTGCCCATCAGGATAAGTTCGGTTGAAGCACCTGAATAATCTTTTTCAAGCAATTCAACTTTCCATTCAACAGGCGATTGCCCATAGGCAGTTGCGTAATATTTTAATTGGTATGCCATGATTAAAATCCTCTGATTACTTCGTAGCGCTGTCCTGACCAGAATACGTCTCCACCGCGCAGCACGCTTTCATTGGTTGATTGGGTTGACGATTGTTTTTGCATAGCATAAGAAGGGGCATTGGCATACTTGAAACCTGGTGAATCCGGACTTGAATTAGCACCACCTGTAGAACCCATAGAGCCAGTACCAGCAGCCTTGCTCCCCATTCCTTTTAAAGCTCCACCTAGTGCTATTAAACCGATACCGGCCGCAATTGCTATGGCCGGATTAAATGAAGTCAACGAAAGTTTAATTGCTTGAATACTTAAACCAAGACTAATGGCAGATTTCCCCAAATCTATAGCAATAGTTCCTAATTTTGAGAGTAATCCGGCTCCGATAGCCTTTGCATCTAATTTTTTGCCGCCAAATGCCTCTTCCATAAAACCGGCAATTAAATCAGAGGCAGCACCTACTACAGCATTTAGCGATTCCTGAATAGCATTTGTAAGAGAAGCACCCATTGCCTGGATTTTACCCAATACTTTACCTGATGCCTGCTGAAGGTCTAATCCACTTGCCATTGATTGTAATATTTTTTCACCATACTCCGAGAAATCAATCATGTTTGCATTCTCTCCGAATACCTCCTTAATTTTCTCTACAATCTTTTGGAAACTCTCAAAAATGCTTTGGCCGGCCTCTTCGGGTTTCAAGCCATTTTCAATGGATTGTCTGATTTGTGTGCCTAGCAGGCTGAAAGTGGCATCGCTTTGCTCGCCGAATTTTTCTTTGATTCTGTCAAATGTGTTGCTAATCTCGAGATTAATTTCGTCTGCATTAGAGAGTATTTGTGTGGGCATTTTTATCTGAATGGAATCGAATTTCTTTTGTAGTCCGGCACCAAAATCAACCCCATTCATAGCATCGTTTAGCACGGAAACAAATTGCTCCTTATTCCCTCCGAATACCTCTCCGAGGGTAGTTTTCAACTCTTCTGCCCGCTGCTCCATGTCAGATTTATCATCTCCGGGGAAAATCAACCCAAACAGGCTTTGTTTCGAAGCCAATGGTGCAATATCACCAAAGAGTTTTGTTATCGGTTTAGGCGTAGATTTTGTTTTAGGAGCCCCTTTCGGTACTCCGCCGGGTTGTTCAGGGTCATCTTTTATTTGCTTTTTATAATCAAGGCCATAGTCTTTCCCTGAGATTATTTTCTTTGGTTTGCCCCCTCCAAAATCAAAGTCGAGATTAATATCTGACATCTTTTTGGCAAAATCCTCTCCATTTTTTGCCAAATCATCTGTTTTTATCTTGAATCGCTCGGCAAATTCATCAACCAGCGAAATCCCTTTTTCTGTAAGTCTGGCAAGGCTTTTCAGACCAAGAGCATCATAAAGCTTACCTTGTAGTCTCAAAAAACCAGTGATTCCTGCGGCTAATCCCTTAATAATGCCATTCCAGGTATCTCCTACAATGTTTTTGATATTTTTCCATAAGCCAGACCAGTTGCCAGTAAAAAGATTCTTGAAAGCGTCGAATATCTCCATTATCAGGCCTAAGGCATATTTGGCCACTTTTGTTACCATTTCCCATGCACCGCTATATTTTAATACTTTACTGACTTTATCCCAGTTAGAGATAATCAAAAAAGCAGCAGCAGCTACAACATCTCCAATGTCTATCACAGTAAGCGAGAGGCCGGTCAGATACGGTA
>CBIHRH010000394.1:0-5368 GCA_966212365.1 uncultured Emticicia sp.
ATTTTTACAACTTTTTTGGATATCATATTATGCCTACTTACGAACAAGTATTTGCCAACAACCAGGTCTGGTTGAATTAAAAAAAGAGAACTAACCAGGATTTTTTTGAGAACCTTGCCAAAGAACAACGCCCTGACTATCTATATATCGGGTGTAGTGATAGCCGTGTAACTGCCGAAGATTTGATGGGTGCAGGCCCGGGTGAAGTTTTTGTACATCGTAATATTGCCAATCTTGTAAATGCTACCGATCTGAATGTGATGTCAGTAATTAATTATGCCGTACGCTATTTAGGCGTGAAGCATGTAGTGGTTTGTGGTCACTATAATTGTGGTGGGGTAAAAGCCGCTATGCAGCCTGTAGATATGGGGATTCTGAACCCGTGGCTGAGAAATATCAGAGATGTATACAGATTGCATAAAGATGAGCTCAATGCCATTACAGACGAGGGGAAACGTTATGACCGCTTGGTTGAGCTGAATGTGCAGGAGCAGTGCATCAATGTAATTAAACTAGCCAGCGTTCAGCAGGAATATTCGAAAAAAGGCTTTCCTACCGTGCATGGATGGGTGTTTGATATCAAAACCGGAACACTGATAGACTTGAAACTTGATTTCAATAAATTGCTGAAAGATATACAGGAGATTTATTATTTGGGGGAGTAACTCCTCACCCCAACCCCTCTACCACGGGAGAGAGACTAAAAAAACTCTCCCTCTCCTTGAAATAGGAGAGGGAGAGTTAGAGGGTGAGGTGAATTCATATCTTCCCCAAAAACCTAGTCACTAAAAACACTACCCCCGACATAATGCCTTGCACAGTGGTGAGTACGCCCATACTCATATTCCCTCTATTGCTAATACCATCAGTCATAAAATGATGGATGCTCACACTAATAGAAACGATGATAATGCCACTGAGAATGGCGGTAATAATGCTCTTCATGAATCCCGAAATCTTCGGATTCTTTCTCAACAAATAAATACATCTGAATGACAAAAAGAGCGGTAAAATACAGATAATAACTGCGTAAACTATTTCCATATACTTATAAAAAACTTCTGATTTTTGCTGCTACTTCAGCCAGTTCATCTTGCGAGAGTTTCAGTTTATTATTAAAGTTCATATCGCTCATGCTGTTCATTGGTATCAGATGCACATGTGCGTGTGGCACTTCTAAGCCTACTACGGCAACACCAATACGTTTGCAAGGAATGGCCTTTCTGATGGCAGGTTCAATTTGCTTGGCAAATTGCATTAAACCTGTATAGAGTTCATCATCCAGATCGAAGAGATAGTCTATTTCTTTTTTTGGGATAACCAAAGTATGGCCCACAGAACATGGAAAAACATCAAGGAATGCCAGAAACTGGTCGGTCTCGGCAATTTTATGAGCCGGAATTTCTCCTGCTACTATTTTTGAGAAGATAGAAGGCATAGTGTATCATTGATAAATTCAGGTGCAAGGTAATAAATTTTGGAGTTAGCTTCCGAGAAAACTTGAAGATGTAGAAATCACTTCAATAGATCTTCCAGAGCTGCCTTGATTGTAGTGAATTTGTAAGAGAAAGATAATTCTTCTGAAACCCTTTTGTTTTTTACATAATTGCCGCCTAATACCGCAACAGCTAATTCACCAAAGAGTAATTTCATGATAAAAGCCGGAACATTCGGAGCCCATAAAGGACGTCTCAATACCTCGGCTGCAACTCTGGTTATTTCTTCATTCCTTGCAGGAGTCGGAGCTACTGCATTATACGCACCATACATTTTATCATCTTCAATAGCCTGCAGATACAACTGGCACATATCATCAATATGTATCCACGACATCCATTGTTTTCCGCTACCTATGGGAGAGCCTACACCCAACTTAATAGGCTGTGCTAGTTTTGGTAAAGCACCACCTTTTTCGCTCAATACAATTCCCGTGCGTAGACTTACTGTTCTTTCGGCCTGGGTGAATTTCTCAGTTTCAGCTTCCCAAATCTTCACGCAAGTGCCAAGAAAATCATTACCTGCAGGGCTATTTTCATCTAACCTGGTTTCACCGGTATCAGCGCCATAATACCCGACACCAGATGCCGATATAAATGCTTTAAGTTTGTTTCCTTGTTCTTTTAAATGCTTATCAAGCATCTGAATGGGTTTGACACGTGAGTCTATGATTTCCTGTTTACGCTTGTCTGTCCAACGTTTATCGGCAATTCCGGCACCTGCCAGATGAACGATGTAATCATTATCCTTCAGGGCTTCATCATCCATCAATCCTTTTCCAATATCCCAGAGATATACTTTTACGCCCGGAATATTTTCTTTCTCACGGCTCAACAAAGACACCTTATGGCCTTTGCTTAATAAAAGCCGGGTCAGACGCCTACCTATAAGCCCTGTCCCTCCGGTAATTAAAATATTCACGTCGTTTAGTAATTAGTTATAGAAATACAACATAGAAATCTGAGGAAATGTTTGTTTCAATTCTATTGGGGTATAATATTTTTCGAAATCTCACTACCTTTGAGCATAGGTAAGGATTCTGCCAGAATCCCTATCGGAAAGTCCTAAGCCCTTTAAAAATCATGACCAAAGCATCACCCCAGGATTACCTTAAACTCCATCTCATTGTTATTATTTTAGGCTTTACGGCCATTCTTGGCCGTTTGACTGATGTATCTGCTTTAGGGGTGGTGTTTTATCGCACTTTGCTGGCTTCGTTGGGAATGTATATACTGGCAAGGTTTCAGAAGAGGAATATTTTTGTTCCGTTTAAAGAGAGTCTGCCATTGTTGGGAGTAGGGGCCATCATATCCTTGCACTGGATGTGCTTTTTTGGTTCGGCACGTGCTTCTACTATTGCTATTAGTCTCGTAACTTTTTCGATTACCTCGTTCTTTACAAGTATCCTTGAACCTATCGTTAAAAAAACAAAAATCAGTTGGATTGAGGTTTTGCTTGGGGTTCTGGTAGTAGCCGGTATGTACTTTGTCTTTAAGTTTGAATACCAGTACATCACCGGAATCATTATTGGGATAATGGCAGCTCTTCTGGCTACTATTTTTTCTGTTCTTAACGCCCAACTGGCTCAGAAATACCAAGCGCAAACCATTACTTTCTACGAAATGCTAGGCGCATTTGTATCGTCATGGGTATTTATCCCCATTATTGTTTATGCTTCACCCAACACCCATTTTCAATTAATACCCAGCCCAACCGACTGGGTATGGATAGCTATTTTAGGCCTGGTCTGCACGGTGTACCCCTATAATGAAATGGTAAAACTATTGAAGAAAATCTCCGCTTTTTCGCTTAATCTTTCTATTAATATGGAGCCTATTTATGGTATTTTGTTAGCCTATTTCATTTTTGGCGAAAAAGAGCGTATGACTACCGGCTTTTATATAGGGGGTGTGTTGATATTGCTATCGGTAATTTTACACCCCTTTTTGAAACCAACGAAATAGGCTTAATTGCTCACCCGGCTTTCCTCTTCATTTCGGGTATTCTGTCTGATTTTATAACCTGATTTACCAAAATTATAGGTTAAGGAGAAGGACATCCTCTGATTACCGTTCCAATGCGAAAACTCATTATCAAGTATGCTTTTTTCTCTGAAAACCAGACGGAAATAATAAGTATTAGAAATATCATAGAAGTTCAGTTTGGTATTCAGTTTACCTTTCAGCCAGGTTTTCTGTAAGCCTAAATCTATATAATATACAGGCTTCATAATATACAAGCTATTACCTCTTGGCGAGACATAGAGATAATAAATATCAAATGTAAAGTCTTTGCCCAAAGTAAAAATCTGGCTTCCGCTAATCATATAATTCTTAATCGGAACCTGATATACTACTCCATGATAAGGCATTTGCTCTTTTTTATAATATAAGCCCAGGTTATGATTCATACGCCACCATTTTTTTATGTTGACAGACCAATTAGCTTCGAGCGTGGCAAAGTCATTATAAGGAAGGTTTTTACCCAGATATTCCAAAACATTCGTCACACGATTGTATTCAGGATAGCGAGTCATAGGGTCCACTTCCCTGCCTACGTTTAACAGAGAATAGAAGTTCTTTTTGGTATAGGTAAGGCTCAACTGCTTGGTAGTAGATGGCAATAAATAAGGATTACCTACCCAATAGTTCAAAGGACTCAGATAAAACCTGAATGGGTTTAATGCTTCAAAGCCCGGGCGTGTCATCCGGTGCGTATAAGCGGCTGTTATTTGTTGCTCGTTAGCCAAGGAATACGAGAGATTGACGCTTGGCAACCATCTGAAATAATCCCTTTCAGTAATCTGTTTACTGGTAATAGCGTTGGCAATACTATGGGTATGCTCTGTGCGTAAACCTACTTTATAGGTCAGCTTACCCCATTTTTGTCCGTATATCAGGTAAGCTGCTGATATATACTCGTCATAATGGAAATTATTGGTTCGGCTAAGGTCAAGAACAAAAGTATTGTCTTTGGCCAGGGTATCATAAACCAGATTGTTTTTGGTATTGATAGCCGCAAATTTTGCTCCCAATTCCAACTTGCCTTTGCCGATAGTACTGATAAAATCTGATTGAACAGAGCGGATAGAAATATCATTGAGCAGGTTTGTTTTCCAGTAATTCAATAAATCTCCTGTAAGGGTCTGAGTATTCTGAATATCCTCTTTCCGACGGTTATTTACCTGAGAGACTATTCCCAAAATATGTAGTTCTTTTTTACCCATGCGGGCATCATAACTCAGATTAACGCCATAGTTGTTTTGTATAGGCGTATAATTATTCATACTATGGATATTCGATAGCACAAGCTCGTCTGTCGAATTAGTAAAATGCAGGGTATTATTTGCCCATGCTTTTCTGTTGAGCTGATTAGTGCGTAGAATCAGTCCAAGATTATGATTCTTGTTTAAATGATAATCTGCCTCAAACTGCAAATTAAGATTATCATGATTGGTTTTCTGCCAGGTATCGGTGCGCATAATATTGGTATTTGCCTGATGTTGCAACGCTCTATATCGATAAACCGTAGCACCTGCCTGATACCCCAATCTAGCTGTATAAGCCACTTTTGGTGTATTATAAGTCAGCGTAAGGTTATTATTAGTATAGGCATAAACCCCTTGCTGAAAATTCCCCACGTAATTGCCTACCCAGCCCAGCGCTTTATCTCGTTTTAGCCTGATATCAATAATGGCTTTGTATTCGGCGTCATATCTGCCAGATGGGTTGGCAATGATTTCAATAGAGGCAACCATCTCTGGTGTAAGGCTATTCAGGTAATTCTGCAATTGCTCAGGGCTCATGGGCATTGGTTTGCCATCTACGAAAATAGTGGGGATTACTCCACCCGCCATTGTAAGATTACCGTC
>CBIHRH010000395.1:0-5366 GCA_966212365.1 uncultured Emticicia sp.
TTTCGCTTGTCTGGTATTGTCTTTGAAAATCAACAGGAAAAACACTAATACAACGGCTGCAATACCTGCCGGAACAAGCCAGATCGAAGTCCAGTTTTTCACTCCGTCAACCGTATAAATATCAGTCACAATCCCGGCAAGTTTAGATCCAATACCCATTCCTAGTCCATAAGTTGCCAGGGTAATAAGTCCTTGGGCTTGTGCTTTTATTTTTACTCCGGCTTTATTATCAGTGTAAATTTGTCCAGTAACAAAGAAGAAGTCGAAGCATACCCCATGTAAGATAATGGCAAGATAAAGCATCCACTCACTCGTAGCAGCATCACCATAGCCGAAACAGGCAAAACGGATTATCCAGGCTATCAACCCAATTGCTAACATCCATTTTACACCAAAACGTTGGAAAGCAAATGGAATTAAGAGCATGAAAATTACTTCTGAAGCTTGCCCCAATGACATTTTATTTTCAACGTTGGTCATCCCTGAATCAGTCAATGACGGGTTGGCCATAGCATAATAGAATGACAACGGAATACAGATAAGCACTGATGATATAAAGAAAATAGTAAAGGATCTGTCCTTGAAAAGAGAGAAAGCATCTGCTCCGAGAATCTGTCCGAATGAAGTTTTCTCTGATGATGTTTTAGGAGGAGTATCTGGTAAAAACCAGCTAAAAAGTCCCTGTACCACGGCAGCGCCCATAGCAATTGTAAAAATAGTTACATCACCACCTACGTTTAGAAAGCCAATGATATTGGTAACTACAATCCATGAAATGGTGCCCATTACGCGAATCCCCGGAAAGTCTTTCTCAGGGCTTGCGATGTGACGCATAGAGATTGAAGTAGTTAAAGAGATAGTTGGGGCAAAAGTTAAACAATACGCCAGAATATACCAGAAAAACTGACTCGGGTCTGTTATCTGGGTCATAAAAAAAAGGATAATTGCTCCCAGAATATTTAGAACACTTAAAACTTTTTGCGCTGAGAAATAGCGGTCTGCAATCATTCCAACAAAGAAAGGGGAAATAATCATGGCGATTGAGAAAGCAGTATAGGCATTACCCACCTGGTCACCACTCGCTTTCAGGGAATCAAACATGTATTTACTCATTTGACCATACCATGCCCCCCAGCAGAAAAATTGGAGGAACATCATGGTCATCAGTTTCACTCTGACAGTAGTATTCATAGAGGTTCGGTTGGTTAAAAAATAAACAGAATGGCAAATCTATAAAATGAATATTGAAATATCAACCCCAAACCTTAGTTCCCTCTGTGCAATTTTTACACATTTCAATTTCAGAACGTGAGCGAACCAACGATTGTCGGAAATCATGGTAAGGTTGGCTATCCCAAAGGGTTTGAAAGGCATCTTTTTTCAAATCTCCCAAGCGGTACTCTCCGTCCTTATCGAAGCAACAAGGCACTACTAAGCCATCCCAGGTTATTACGCAAGAGTGCCACATTTTCCAGCAATGGTCAAGCAGTTTGTTCTTGATTTTATAAGTACCATCAGCTTGCTGGGCATAACGGGCATATTTATCTATGGTAGGTATCAGGTCAGAGCCGTTTTCATAATCATAAATCTGAGCAGTTTTAAATGCTATTTCATCAACTCCAATCTCCTTTGTCAATCGCTTTGCCTCTTCCATCTGGTGTTCGTTAGGTTTAACTACCAGAAACTGGAAGATGACATGAGGTGTAGATGATTTCAGTTCTTTCTTCCATTTAATAATATTCTTTGCTCCTTCTATCACTTTAGAAAGGTTTCCCCCTACACGGTATTGCTCATACACGTCTTGGGTTGTCCCATCAATCGAGATAATCATTCTATCCAGGCCAGATTCTACGGTGCGTTTGGCATTGACATCACTTAAATAGTGAGCATTGGTAGAAGTAGCGGTATAAATGCCTTTTTGTGAGGCGTATTTGACTAATTCTAAAAACCTGGGATGCAAATAAGGCTCGCCCTGAAAATAAAATGTAAGATATAATAGGGTCTTTGAAAGCTCATCAATGGTTTGTTTAAAAAGTTGCTCTTCCAACATCCCTGTCGGACGGGTAAAGCTTCTTAAACCACTGGGGCACTCAGGGCAACGAAGATTGCAGCTAGTGGTAGGTTCAATTGAAATAGCTATAGGTAAGCCCCTATGAACAGGTCTTCCGGTCATTTTCGACTCCAAATAGCTTGAAACATTCTTTAAAGCGTTCCATGCACGGGCAGGAGTCACTTTAGAGAAAAAATTCAAGCCATCTTTCAGGTTTCTGTTCATTTCCGGAGCTGTGCAATAATAGAATAATAAAACTACAATTTCAATCTACAAATCTTTATACTGTTGATAGACTTTCTGCAAGCGTTGGTCTTTTTCAGCAGCAATTACTTCTTTTATAATGTCTTTGGCTTCTTTCAAATCGCTTAGTAATGCCAAAGTCTGTAATCCGGCAAATCTAACATACCACTGTGTATCTTTGGTGGCTATTTTCTTTAATAAAGGTAAGCTCTGGGCCTGAATTTCAGGACTGGATTTCACCAGATAAGTACCAAAAATTCCCAATACCTGATACAAATCTCCCCCGCTCATTTTGCTGAGGTGTTGTTCAAACCAACCAAATCTTTCTGGAACCGCCTCATCTGAAAAATAATTCGCTACAGCAGAAAAAATTGCTGTATTAAATGATGCCTCATACTTCTTAGCTAATTCTGCCGCATCCGATGGTTTGCTTGCCAGAATAGCTTCAAGGGCAGCTGCTTGAACAGTATAAGAGGTGTCACTTAACGCCTGACGGAACAATTTATCATTCTGCGAATTCTGGAAGCTTTTCATGGCAATGATAGCATCTGCTCTTACATATGAGCGTTCGTCACTTTGCACACGACTTTGCAAGGCTCTCTCAACCTCTAAGAAATCGTCTCCATCATAATCATATAATTTCTGGACTGCCAATTGCCGTACACGCCAGAATTTATCTTTTGTGGCATCAATTAAGACTTTACGAATATCTTTATCCAAGGCCGGGCTTATTGCAGTACTATCATTATCA
This sequence comes from uncultured Emticicia sp., assembly GCA_966212365.1. Classification (GTDB taxonomy): domain Bacteria; phylum Bacteroidota; class Bacteroidia; order Cytophagales; family Spirosomataceae; genus Emticicia. The sequence goes on from CBIHRH010000395.1 coordinate 3,045, forward strand.
GGTACATAGGTAAGTATTTCAAGCGCATTCAAGCGTGCAGGAACCCGCTCAGCATGATAATATTGATAAATATAATCCTCCTTATTTTTCTTGAAAAGTACACGACCTACCAAAGTATTTTCAGGGTCAAGATATACCATCTGAGGGGCTGATGCGAGATTCCATTCAAAGGTATTCGTAGCTTTATCAACTAAAATATTATGAATAGTTTTCTGATTATTCGACCAAACCTCTACTTGCAAAGGCAAGCGATAAATAGGCGAATATGTGGTATCCTGAATCTGATTAACAATTAATTTCAGTTTGCCATTGGCATATTCTTGTGTTACCTGCAAATCCGGATGACCCGGCTTCATGAACCATTGGTCAAAAAACCAATGTAAGTCTTCTCCTGTTACTGATTCAAAAGCTAATCGTAATTGGTCTATTTCACCCGTCTTAAAAGCATTCTGTGTCAGATATAGTTTTAAAGCCGCAAAGAAAGCTTCATCACCTACTTGTTTCCTTAACAAATGCAAGATTCGTCCTCCTTTGGCATAAGAGTGAGAATCGAACATATCTTCTTTATCATTATATCGATACCGAATCAAAGGTTCTTGCTTTTCCTGCGCTTCGTTGAAGTATTGATTGAATGCAATATAGGCTACCAAATCAGCTTCATCTTGTCCATATTTATGAGCAGTCCATAGGTATTCTGAATAATTGGCAAAAGATTCATTCAATGGAAGATTCGACCATGATTCAGCCGTAACCAAATCACCAAACCAATGGTGGAAGAGTTCGTGAGCAATTACGCCATCGTCATTATCATCAGCCAGTTGATGATTGTCTTTCTGAACAAAATCACCATGAACTGTAGCTGTAGTATTTTCCATTGCTCCTGAAACGTACTCTCTCACCGCAATTTGTGAATATTTATCCCACTGATATTTTACACCTAGAATATTTTCAAAATAACTAATCATTTCAGGCGTACGCCCGAATATATTCATGGCATATTTCTCAAACTTGGGCTCTACATAATAGCTTACTTCAAAATTCTTATAGTTAGGGTCAACAACTCTTCTGAAATCTCCTATAGCTATCATGGTCAGATATGGGGCTGCAGGTTTATCTTGTCGCCAATAATCGGTTCTTGTGCCGTCATTATTGACTTTAGAAGAAATCAATTTCCCATTAGACAAAGTAAGGTACTTAGCTTCAGTTGATGCTTTATCTAAAGTGATATAAATTTCAAGAGTGGTTTTCTGATTGGGAGTATCAATCGTAGGAAACCAGCAGGAATTAGCTTCGGTTTCACCCTGTGTCCATATTTGTCTTGGTTTTTCGGAGTCTTTACCATCTGCATTAATAAAATATAAGCCTTTGTCAGCAGTGATCGCTTCACTCCCCCCTAATGGTAATTCATTAGGTTTTGCTATATATACAATCTGTACTTGAGCAGAGTCTTTTTTGGTAAGGGTTTTGCCTAAATCAATTTTCAATACACGCTTATCATAGTCAAACTTTAAATCCTGATTCTTCATTCGCACCATTTGCACATCAAAGCCTTTAGCATCTAATTCAAGCGTGCTTTGCGGATAAAAATGCGGTTTGAATGTGATAGCTGCCACACCATACATTTGTTGAGTTACCCAATTAGGTCTTAATTCCAGCTTGGTATGAATAAGATCATTCTTTTTGGTTCGCTCAGGGTTGTATTTCCCTTGTGTCGGAGCAATATGGTAAGGCTCTTGTGCAAGGGCACCCAAGCTAAGAATTAGTAATATAAGTGAACTTAATAAACGCATGTGTTGGAAGAAATTAGTGATTTAATGAATGAGTGATTTAGTGATAAATTAATACTCACTTCTATTAACAAAATTAATTATAACAACAAATTTGTATAATCACTAAATCGCTCATTCACTAAATAACTTAATAATAAATTAATCAAAATATTTAAAAACAAACTACTCATTCTTCTTTTTCTGGTTTTGTTTTTTCAGGTCAATGAAATAATGTTCTTTTATTTTATGCAAAACATATTCATCGTCTGTTTGTTCAACTTTATAATCTCTTTTAAATTTAAAATCATCAAGGCTTGCATAACCGCCTTTAATAGTCAATGTCAAAATATTGTTTGCTTCATCAAATGACCAGGCAGATTCATCAGTGTCAATATCTAAGAAATCAATACCCGCACAAAATTCAAGTGTCGGGTCCATCTGATAATCATATTCTAATTTCCCATTATTAGCAAAAGTCAATACCAGTGTATTGATTCGGAATTTAGATTTATCAAACGCTGTAAATTTGATAGTATTCTTCATTATTTTATTG
>CBIHRH010000396.1:0-5365 GCA_966212365.1 uncultured Emticicia sp.
CCCTTTCTGATTCAGAAAAGCTTTGCCAGAAAAGAATTTTTCGTCAGGCAGGGGAATGTTTCTGATGAGTTGCTCTTTATTATATCGGGCTGTGTACGTGAATACTTTGAAGATGCTAATGCTGATGAAATCAATACCTGGTTTGGATTTGAAAATGCCATAGCCATTTCCACTTATAGTTTCTTCTCGCAAAAGCCCAGTTTAACCAATATTCAGGCATTAGAAGATACCGAAACTCTGGTGATTAAACACGAAGACCTGCAAAAGCTCTTTAATCAATTTCATGAAATCGAACGATTAGGGCGCTTATTGGCAGAACAATATCTGGTACAGATTGAAGAGATGAAAATCATTCTGCAAACACTTTCGGCCAAACAACGTTACGAATACCTGCTCCAAAACAAACCCGAATTTATTAAGCGTATACCGCTGAAATACTTAGCTTCATTTTTAGGTATTAAGCTCGAAACATTGAGTAGAGTTAGGGGGCAGAAGTAATACAATTGTGCAACATAGACTGGGTGTCCCTGTGCTCTTTTGTGTATATTGTGACAAACTTATTTTAGTAAATGGCGCACTGTTCAATTTATTTGACATTTATCAAATACTTATCTCAATAAATTCTGCCTACTTTGAAGTCTGTTCATTCAATCCTATTACACTCATGAAAAAAACCTCTTTTCTATTAAGTTTTCTTTTGATTAGTGCCATGAGTTTTGCACAGAAAGACGTGCAGAAACGCTATCAGACACAGTTTATTATGGCTGAAAATGGCTCGACCATTCAACTGGATGAAGGTTCTTTTACTTTCTCAGCCAGTCTTTCGATGGAAGGAAAAAAGAATATTACTATCAAAGGAAAAGGTAAAGACAAAACCATTCTGTCATTCAAAGGTCAGACCGAAGGTGCTGAAGGAATCCGGGTTTCTAATGCTGAAAACATTATTATCGAAGACTTAACCGTGCAGGATAGCAAAGGCGATGCCGTGAAGACAATGAATGTAAAAGGCATTACTTTCAGAAACGTAAAAACTGAATGGACAGGCGCACCTAAAAAAGAAAACGGTTCGTATGGCTTATACCCTGTGCAATGCGAAAAGGTATTGATTGAAGGCTGCGAAGCCATCGGTGCTTCCGATGCTGGTATCTACGTAGGTCAATCGAAAGATATTATTGTACGTAAATCAAGGGCTTTTCATAATGTGGCAGGTATTGAAATTGAAAACTCTCTGAATGCTGATGTATACGAGAACGAAGCTACTGAAAACACCGGTGGTATTCTTGTTTTTGATTTGCCCGATTTAATTCTGAAAAAGGGAGGTTACACACGTGTTTATAAAAATAACATTCATCATAACAACCTACCCAATTTTGCTCCAAAAGGTAATATCGTAGGTAAAGTACCTGATGGTACGGGTATACTTATTTTAGCGGCAAACAATGTAGAGATATTCGATAACCAGATTGTGAATAACAAGTCGGTAAGTACGGGTATCATTTCTTATTTTACTACCGAAAACCCTATCAAAGACCCTACTTATTACCCATATCCTGTAGCAATCAATATTCATGACAATGTCTATGAGCGTGAACACATTAAAGCTACCGGAAAAGGTCGTTTCGGACAGATGTATAAATTCAAACTGCGATTTGGTAAAAATGTACCGCATATCCAGTGGGACGGTATTGTAGACGCGAAGAATCCGACGAAAGTTTTATGTATCAAAAACAATAAAAATGTATCATTTGCCAATTTAGATGTAGAGCATAATTTCAAGAACGTGTCTCGCGATGCCTTGGCACACGATTGTAGCCTTGAAAGCATAAAAATGGCAAAAATTGACTAATATGTAGCACAGAGCGATGCGACGACGCCTGGTCGGCGGCGCCCAGTCTCTGTTGCGTTTTATTTACAATGCAAAGATTCTTATTATTACTCATAGCCTTGGGCATATTTGGTTTGTCTTCCTTTAATCAGCAAGACGCTACAAGGGAAATTCAAGCGAGCATGCCCAAGGAAAAACTTTCGGAATATTCCTTTTTTGAGGGCAATATGGCCGGACAAAAACCTGCCAAAGGTATAATACCTTTTTCGCTCAATACACCCCTATTCAGCGATTATGCCGAAAAACTACGCTTCATTAAACTTCCCGAAGGCACCAAAGCAACCTATAATGCCAAAGAGGTATTAGATTTTCCGGTTGGCACAACTCTTATTAAAACCTTTTATTTTCCAAACGATTTCAGAAACACCGAAAAAGGTCGGAAAATCATGGAAACCCGCCTGTTAATCCATGAAAGTGATGGTTGGAAAGCTTTAGTTTATGTCTGGAACGATGAACAAACCGAGGCATATCTGGAAGTAGCAGGCGATACCAAAGAAGTAAGTTATATTGACCTTAACGGCAAAAAGAAAAAACACGAGTATAGTATCCCGAATCTGAATCAGTGCAAGGGGTGCCACAATCGTAATGAACAGATGTCTCCTATCGGCCCATCGGCCCGACAACTCAATGGTACTTATCGGGCATGGGGATTGCCGGAAGGCTCAGAAAATCAACTGGTAGCCTGGCAAAAAACAGGCCTTCTACAAGATTTACCTGCCATCGAACAAGTACCTAAAGCTCCAATCTGGAACAAACCGGAAACAGGCAGCATTGATGAAAGGGCACGCGTTTGGTTAGACATCAACTGCGCTCACTGCCATCGTTTAGGTGGCCCGGCTCAGACTTCCGGCTTGAATTTAAGCATTCATGAAACAGACCCATTGGCTATGGGTATTCTTAAAACTCCGGTAGCGGCAGGTCGTGGTTCGGGTAACCGCAAGTTTGATATTGTACCGGGTAAGCCTGATGAATCTATCTTACTATACCGCATAGAATCGACCGACCCCGGTGAAATGATGCCAGAAGTAGGCCGAAAAACCAATCACAAAGAAGGCATAGAATTGATGAAAGAGTGGATTAAACAGATGAAAAAGCCTTAGTATTTTTAAAAGAATTGATTTATTTAAGTTTTTCATTTCAAACCACACCTCCACGGCTCGTGTCAGCGACTGAAGTCGCCGTCTAAAGTAACAATGGTCTTTTTGCGTACAATGCCGGACTTAAGTCCGGCTTACATATATAAATTTCCTTTGTTTTCTTAGACGGTGACTTCAGTCGCTGAAACGAACATCCAGAAATAGGGCATAGTTTATAAACCCCTAGCCCACACATCCCACACCTTACCCCATCATTCCATCGCCTTATCATAATCTCATTTAATAGCTTTTATAACCTTTATAGATTTGCTCATCAAAATCAATAAGGATTATGAAAAAGCTATTTCTCATTATTACTTGTCTATTTACATTCTTTGTCTCGCAGGCTCATCCGGGTATCGGTATTGTTACCAACTCCAAAGGAGAAATATTCTATAGCGATTTAGCTAAAGTCTGGAAACTATCAGCAGATGGTAAAACTATTGTAGTGCCTAATGTACACACCCATGAGCTCTACATGGATAAACAGGATAATCTGTATGGCGAGCATTTATGGTATGAAGGTGAAGCTATCGACAAATGGGGGCATTTTGTGTGGAAATACGATACCAAAGGTCAATTCACGAAAGTGATCCCGAATACAGAAGGCTTTCTGAGTAATTACAGCTTTACCCGCGATGCTCGGGAAAATATGTATTGGATAGAGAGGGGCAGAAAAGAAAGTATCCTCATGAAACGCAGTCCGGATGGTAAAGTGTCTATCGTGCAAACTCTTAAAACAACCGATGTGCGCTGGCAGTATTGCCAGGATGATGGTACTTTCTATTTTGTAGATGACAACGACTTAATGAAAATAAAGGATGGTAAAGTTTCTACCGTTTTCTTGAATGTAGATGATGTGAGGGGCCATAAATTGAGCCTCACACCCAACCATAGCGTATACGGCATATGGACGGATAAGGCTGAGAATGTGTATGTAACCATCTACGAAAACCGTGAAATCCGTAAGATTGCAGCAAGTGGAAAAGTATCCATTGCTTACACAGGTCCTGTTGGCTGGCATCCTACAGGTGGCTTGTTTGATAAAGAGGGCAATCTATGGGTATTAGAAAATAATGTTGTCAATCAGGTAAGAGTTATTAAAGTGAATCGGGCTGATTTATCGAAAGTAGCGGCTGAAAAATCTGATATTGACTTTCTTATTTTTAATATCTTTTGCTTACTTCTTGGTGGCAGCCTGCTCTTTTTTCTCATCAAAAAATTTCCGATTATGAAATCATTCCGACTTATACTCCAAACATCATTCTTCGTATGTATCTTTTCAACGCCCTGGCACAAAATTCTGGCATTGCCGTAGGTGAAGGAGCACCAGCTTTTGATCCTTATCATGTATCAGGCCGCGACAAAGGCACTCATACCTGTCCGATGTGTAAATACGGCGCTAAAACCGACGGGCTCATGGTCTGGATAAACGACGATTTGAAGAATTACGAAAAGATGTTAAGCTTTCTTGAAGCCCAATACCTGACTAAAAACGCCAACAACTGGAAAACCTTCATTGTTTTCATGAATCCCAAACATGAAAATGAAAGCCAGCTTAAACAGAAGTTAAGCGATTACACTAAAAAACTAGATTTAAAGAACGTAGCCTTTACCTTTATTTCCTCTCCGACTGATTCCGAAACTGCCGGAGTTTATGAAATAAATCCTAAAGTACGGAATACCATTTTTGCCTATAAAAAGCGAGTTATTACAAAAAAAATCGTCAATTTCGATACAGATAACGAAAACTTTAGCACACTATTAAATTTCTGATATTTCAACTCTAAATACATAAAACGATGAAAAATCAACGATTGCCAATCCTGCTTAGCGCATTTAATTTATTGTTAATATTATTTATAGCAGCCAAACCCAGTACAGAAAACTTCGACAAAATCAGAGTAAAAGAATTTGAACTGGTTGACAAGGCGGGTGTAAAGCGCGTTTCATTCAAAACAGAAGATGATGGCTCAGTAATTATGCGATTGATCGATAAAACGGGTACTATCCGCGTAAAATTAGGTGCTGATGAAAATGGCTCGGGGTTAGTATTGCTTAACAATTCAACCGAAGTAGGTTTACATGCCTTAGCCAAAAAAGAGGGCACCAAGTTGGTTTTAGTTGATAAAGACGGTAAAAAACGGGAACTATAACGATGAAAAAAATCATTAAATTACTCATCCTCAACGGGGTCTTTTTTGTGGCTTACGCACAGGAAACCAAGCCATTTGCAACTTTTGTCGGCACAAGCCCCTGTGGCAATATCATCAAGCCTCTGTTAGGTATAAAAGATGATAATGAATGTGATTTTACCAAATGGACTATGACGCTCTACCAGCCA
>CBIHRH010000397.1:0-5358 GCA_966212365.1 uncultured Emticicia sp.
TTGGCTTCTGATTTTTTACAAGCTGACGATGAATGGTTAAAACTTGTCCAGAACATTGCTAATCCAAGACGTGATATTGTGATTTTTCAGATATTAGGCGAAGAAGAAATCAATTTTGATTTGAAAGGTTTTTACCGATTCAAAGATTTAGAAACACAAAAAGAAATAGAATTACAGGCAGAGGGTATTAAAGATGAGTTTAAAACAGCCGCATTGGCTTATCTGAAAAATTTAGAAGAAGCCCTTCGCATACCCAATGTAAATTTAATCAGAGTAACACTTAATGAACCCATTGCGAGGGTGATTGCGGAATCATTAAAGAAAAGGAAATTGTAAGTATGGAATTGTTAAATCCTTTGATGCTTTGGGGAAGCTTGGCTATTGCCATACCGATTATCCTCCACTTCTGGCATCAGAAAAAAGGGAAAGTATTAGAATGGGCAGCTACACAATGGCTAATCGAAAAGAACCTTCAACAATCAAGAGGTATTCGTTTAGACAATTTCCTATTGCTATTGCTTCGTTGTTTACTTATTCTTTTGCTTTGCTTCTTTCTGAGTAAACCACTTGTCAATTGGGCAAGTAAGGAGAGTGCCAATAAAAAAATCCATTTAGTACAACCTAATAGTCTGGTTGTAAATAATTTCAAATTTGAAATAGAAGAAGCGCAGAAAAAGGGTGAGAAATTGTACTGGATTCAACCTACACTGATGCCCATTGAGGATATTGGACAATTACCCACAACACGAGATTTTAACCCGATTGTTCTTCAATCATGCTTAAATGAAATTGCACATATAGCAGATAAAGAACATCTGGAATTATACTTTATCAATCAGCAGGATTTAGCTCAGGTGGCTGGTATTTTCGTACCTAATCAATTTAGTCTGCATACAGTTGCTGATTCATTGAATAAAGTACCAAAGCCTTATTTAGCTTTTACTAATACTAACCAAAAATTGTTTGTAAATGCAACAAATCAGCTGGTTGCTAACACTGAATTAGATAAAAATGGCAAATATGCTGACAAACCTGTTCAGAATGGAACTATCAATGTAGTAATACTTAATGTAGAAAAAGCAGAGAAACAAATACTCAATGCCTCACTGAAAGCACTAGCAGAAGTATATCAAATGGATTTGAGAATTGATACAGAGCTGACAGATAATAAGAAATACGATTGGGTATTTAGCAATACAGTACCTATACAATCAACGGCCTTTTCTGCATCAACTTTGTATATCTTATCTAATACCAATCAAATACCCAATAGTCAATTGACTTATAAAAAAAACACTGTAAATATTCCTTTTAGTTTAAATCCTCAATCGTCTGAGCTTGTTTTTAATGGAGAAATGCCAGAATGGTTGGGAGAAATACTCATAAAGCATTATCAGCTAAATCCAGCTTCTTATTCCCTAAGCCAGCAGCAATTGAATGGGTTATTTAAATATGTTAAGCATAGTAAGGCACCAGAAGAAGGTGAATTTTCAAAACTCATACTTTTAGCATTTATCATTATTTTAGGTATCGAACGTTATATAGCTATTCGTAAAAACGCATGAATCAGGTTAAACATATCATATCAGTAGTACGCTACCAGTTATATACCACTGCCTTATTGACGTGTGCCTTAATAGCCTTTTCCGTATTTTTATTGCTTTTGGCTTTCAGCAAGTCATTTGTTATACCTTTGATAGGTGGTCTTATGGCCTTTGGAATTAGTGCCTATTTCACGAAATTATTTGCCGATAAACAAAACGAAGCAGTGCAATTCATCCATCAGAATATTGACGATGCCGAATACAGCCTGCAACTATTAAATATTTCTCAACCTAATATTGCCGAGCAACTACAGTTAGAACGATTAGCCGATAAATTAAGCAATCAGAAGATACCTACTGCCATTAATCCTAAAATATGGATTCCGGCGGCGGCGCGTCTGGTCTCTTCAGGCGTTTATTATATATACCCACTATTGCAGAAGAAACCTTCGGTAAACACTATAAGTAATACAGCGCCAACCAATCAATCAACAGAAAGAATAGTTACGGCTCCGGTTTTTAGTACAGCTCAATTGACCATTACGTCTCCTTCATATACTAAACTTCCTATCAAATCAACCACTGATTTGAATGCTTCTGCGATTAGTGGTTCTACATTAAAATGGCAATTGGAATTTAGCCATACGCAGGATTTGGTGGTTAAATTGAATAATAATAGAGGGGAAGAATTAGCTTTCAAGAAAATAGGTGAGGTATTTGAATATACAGATGTCCTTCAAGGCTCTGGTTTATATGCTTTTAAAGCCTATTGGAAGGATTCTCTTATTTATCAGTCAGATTACTATAGGCTAGAAGCCATTCCGGACTTAGCACCTAAAATAGACCCTGCTTCTAAAGAACTTTATAAATTTCATTACCTTAAAGACCCTAAGAATGTACAGATTTCAGCAAAAATGTCGGATGATTTTTTGGTAACACAGGCTTTTATTGTGGCTACAGTTGCTCGAGGTTCAGGTGAAAATGTAAAATTCAGAGAAGTTAAATTACCAATTACTCAAGCAAATTTCAAGGAAGCTAATGTCAGTAAAAGCATTGATCTGAAAGCTTTAAATTTTGCGCCTGGAGATGAATTGTATTATTACTGGGCAGCTTTTGATAATAAACGACCAGAGTCCAACTATACAAAATCAGATACTTATTTTATTGTTTATAAAGATACTTCTAAAACCGAAGAAGCAGAAATGGCTACGATGGCCATGAATATTCTGCCTGAATATTTCAGAAGCCAAAGACAGATTATCATTGATACTGAAAAACTGATTGCTAAACGAAATAAGATTAGTCAGAAAGATTTTAATAGTACATCCAACGAAATAGGCTTCGACCAAAAGGCTCTGCGTTTGCGCTATGGGCAATACTTAGGCGAAGAGTTTGAAAACTCCATCGGCGGTGGTAGTGCATTGCCAACCGAAGTAAGTAATGAAACAGCAGATTTGCTCAAAGGCTTCTCTCATGCACACGATGAAGGAGAACACGATCATGAAGATGGCGAGAAGCCACATAATGATGCACACGACCACGGCGGAGGAGCAAAAGGGAATCAGGAAAATGAAGACCCATTGGCAGCTATTCTGAAAGATTATGTACATAATCATGACGATGGCGAAGCTAATACTTTCTATGAGCAATCTACTCGTAGTTTGTTAAAAATGGCATTAGAGCAAATGTGGCAGTCAGAACTGCATTTGCGTTTATATGAACCTGAAAAAGCATTGCCTTTTGAGAAAAAAGCCTTAGATTTTTTAAAATCGGCTCAACAAAAAGCCAGAACTTTTGTAAAGAAAACCAGCTTCGACCCGCCTCCAATCAAGGAAAAAGAGAAACGATTGACAGGTGAATTGAAGAAATTCAATGAGGCTTTCAGCTACGAAAAGAATTTTTCTCAACAACAGATAGAGCACCTGGTAGCGGAGGTATTGGGTATAATAGATACCAAAGTAGAAGCCCAAAAACTGAGTGGGCAACAAAAGCAAAAGGTTTTGGTATTAGGTAACTACCTGAGCACAAGAGTCATGAACAGCAAATTATCTGACTGGTCGGTATTAAGCGTGTTGCAGAAATTAATCAATGATAAAGATTTATCAGCCGATGAAAAAGCAGAGTTGAAAACCAAACTCTATAGGTTGACAGGTACTACTCAGCCAAAAGGCATCATTAACAAGTCTTATATAGGCGAGAAAAAATTAGAAAAGGCCTTCTGGAAAAATATCCAGTAATCAAGTTTGAAGAAAAACAGTTACATCTAAACAATGACATTTATACTACTTATATTTTCAATTTTTCAATCAAACTGGATACTTGGATACGCTTGGGGTTAAATATATTTGTTTGGCTCTTGGTTTTTCTTTTCATTCTTCAACCCGAATGGAAGTATACTACTGACACCAATAAAGTATTATTGACCGATGCGAATGTTCCCATCAACTACCAACAAAAAATCGAAGATAGCTTACATATCAAAGAAAGTTTCAGCAATAGGGATTTCAATAAATTGATTTCTAAAAATCCTCATTTTGTTGAGCAATCAGGCAATATTTATCTATTAGGCCAGGATTTCAGCCCTAAAACCATTAGTCAGCTGAGCCGGAAAAAATTAACATGGTTACCCTATTCTGGCAATAATCAATTACAGGATTTACAATGGAAAGGCATTGTCAGAAAAGGAGATATACAGGAAGTAAGGGGTAAAATAGCTGTTGATGAGGCCAGGACACTGACAATTAAATACGCCAATCAGGTATTAGATAGTCTACTATTACAAAAAGGGCTTAATGCTTTCCATTTCAGTTTTCCTGCTTTTACGATTGGCCAGACAAAAGCCTTTTTAGCAGTAGATAATCAACCTCTGCAAGACATTCATTTCTACAGCCATGCATCACAGCCTTTCAATGTTTTATTTATTCTCGAAAACCCTGACTTTGAGAGTAAAAATTTGTCTGAATGGTTAGGCAAAAACAATCATCGGGTAGAGATTATTACTACTATTGCCAAGGATGTACAGAGTAAGGTTTCTATCAATAAATCCTCTCAATCAAAGAGTTTTATCCCAGATTTAATTATCACTGACCCAGGTAATGCTACCCATGCTTTGGTAAAAAAAACTGTTGCCTTCGGCAACAGTGTATTATTTATTAACTGTACAGTTCCCGAACAAAATATTAAAACCATTAATCAGGCATTAGGCACTAACTGGCATATCAGGAAAATTTCTAACGAACAATTTATTACTATCAACGAAAATCTTACGGCTCTGCCTTATCGTATTGAGGAAAATATTAATCAAAAATCAATAGGTAATTATCCAATTGCAGTGCAGAAAAAAGTCAGTAAAATCGGACTAAGCTTACTGAATGAAACTTTTCCATTGAAACTAAGCGGAGATAGCTTGAACTATAATAAAATATGGTCAAGTGTTTTTCAACAATTAAACCCACCTTTTCAAAATAATATCAATATAAATGCACCTGTTTTTGCAGATACACAAACGCCGATTGTGTTGAATAATCTTTCAATAACATCAAACAAGCTCAGACTTGCCAATGATACTACACAATTGATACAATCAGCTATTAATCCTTTAACATTTACCACTAACTATACCTTCAGAAAAACTGGTTGGCAAACTTTTCAGGATTCTTTACAGGTTTTTGTAGAAGACAAGCCTAATACACTTCAACAAAGTAGACAAATGCAAGAGAATATACTCGCACATGAAACCTTTGAAACCACCAGTAATTTCTCATCTATTCAGACTTTAAGAGTTACCCTACCCGATTGGATATGGTATGTACTC
>CBIHRH010000398.1:0-5334 GCA_966212365.1 uncultured Emticicia sp.
ATGAAATGCCAACGGAATTAAGTTTCCAATTAGTTTCTCCTGCGTTTCTGCATCGGCCGGATATGGCGTATCATCTTTGAAATGGCGTACAAATGGCTTGATATACGCCTCTGAAATCAGCCTGAAATACTGTTTTTCTTCTTCGCTTTCGGCATTTATCTGTGCTGTATAATTCTGGTAATTTTGTTTCGTACTTTCCAGCTCAGCACTTAGTTTGCCATAGTCCTTACTGAGGCTTATCTGATCGTAATAGCGTTGGCAAAGTATGTCTATCACCTCGGCATCAGTTATATCTTTATTTTGTCTTTCCTCAATCAGTTCAGCCTTAAAACGTTTGATTTTGTCTTTTACCAGTTTGGTTTCACTGGCAGGTTTTTTAGATTTTTCCATAGCGTATAAAATGATTAGAACAAGCACACTAACAGCTAATACCCCTACAAGAATCCAGGCCAGTTGATTGGTTTCAAGTGTAGCTGGTTCAATAGCAGGCAATTGAGGAGTAATAACAATCGTTAACTGATGTTTGGGTAAATGAAAGACGCGGTTAATCAGATGATTGAACACGCTATTACCATAACGAGGGTCTGCCAGATAATACTTCTGCTTCAAATCAGATTCCTGACACCCCAAAAGGCTGTAAATTCTGCTAAGTGCATTCTGACTTGAATCCTGCATCGTGAAAATCGTATCACTCGCCACCACTCTGCTATTCAGCACTATGCCGATGCTATCATCTTTGGTCGAAATCTTCAAAGTACCATTCTGTAGTTTACCTTGATTCTGATTAAGCTTGAGTTCAAAAAAAGCAGTTCGGGGAACGAAGTCAGCCTCGGCGCTGATAATTTTAAGCGTATCAGCCTCGGCATTACAAAATAAGGGAACAATAGACAATATGATTATAACAATGTTTTTTAACATGTGTATATACGGTTTCGGTTTTGTGTACAGAAAATCAATCCGGTAAAAGGCTCATCAGGTTAGCCAGTTCTTCGTCTTCTTCACTCGGCTCGGGCACATCCTGCTTCAAGGCCTGGATATAATCGATATCTATTTTGGCCGGAAATAAAGACGGTATAAGGTATTGCAGGGTAATATTATCAATAGCCGAGTTCTGAATCAGGTTTGAGTACCCTATCACCTTATTGTCTTTACTGATATTCCGGGCATAGAAGCCATCTTTTGTGAAAATTAAATCAACCGATTCCACCCACTTGCTATCATAAAATATATTGTCTGCAACTGTATAAAGCGTATTGCCAATAAGGAATTTCAGCGAATCGAGGTTATCTATACGATAGCTATTTTTAGTCTCATCGTAGTTATCCTGCATATTGGCTAACCTCAGTATGAAGTCAAAAAATCTCGGAAACTTCGGTTTGCTTGTTTCTGTAACAGGCACCTGCTTTTTGGTGGATATATGAATCGGGAAACCAACTAATTCGGGGTGTATTACATAGCCATTGGTAAAAATGCCATCCAGACAGATGGCCTTCAACTGGCTTGCTTCGTCAGGCATTTTAATTAAATCCGGAGCGAAATTCAATTCAGCTGTTAGTCGACTTTTCAATTTCTCTAATAAAGGCTTGAATAGAAATCCTCTACCTGTTAACAGAATACCATCACAATCGATTGATTTGTCAATATTATCAATAACGCCTTTGATGTTTTCTACGATATTAGAGGTAATGGCTTCACAAGCATTTTCGATATAGCCTCCCCAATCATAAAAACCATCTACCTTTTGCAAAAGTAAGGCAAGGTTATGTACTGTAGCCGTGATTTCACTATTGGCCAGGTTTTTCAGTGTTGTATCACCGCTTTGGGCAGTATTCCAGTTGTTTTCTACGGTGCGCTGAGCAATGTTCGATTTATTACTATACTGAAATTTCAAGGCTTCCAGTTTCTCAAAAATTGTATTCATTTGTGCTTTTTCTGACTTTTCCATAGTCTCAAAAAAAGCTTTCGTCGCAGCTGGATTTGACGCATTTTTGATAACAAAATCTATCATCGACTCGAAGAAAGCATAGCTTATGAGATTACCTGCTCCGGCAAAACCATTGCGATACAATGATTTGATTTTTTTGGCATTATTACTACTCGTCTGGATAATCGAAAAGTCTGTTGTACCCTTGCCACAATCAATGATGATATAATATTTATTCGGATTGATATGATGCATCCCCTGATCGAAATAACCTAAGAATGCCGCATCACTCTCTGAAACTGTTACAACCTCCCAGGCCCTGATTCTTCCTTCATAGGCAGCTGTTTGCTGCAACTTGCTGAAAATATCATTAATAACCGTTTTTGTATTGGCTACTTCATGCGTGCTATAAATATTTGGTACCAGAATTGTAAAGCGGATATAATTATTCTGACACTCATCATCTAATACATTCTGTAAGGTGGCCTCAATGAATGATTTGAGAATAGTTGAATAAGCCTGATTTTTCAAATCATCCATACTTAGTGAACGAACTCTATCTCCCTGAACAGACTGAAAATCCATAAAACGCAGGATTTCGCCATGCTTATGTGCCAGTTTCAGATTAGAAAGCTGATGAAACTGATTAGTAAGTGTACTATTAAGTTCGTTTTTCTGAACCAGATATTTTAATTCATCATCATTCTGAATAAACTTATCTTTCAGGCTGAAATTAGACAGTCTCTTTTTGAGGAAAAAGATTGACTTGATAAAATCAGTATTAGGTTCGTGCTGAATAAAATTCTGATTGCTTTCAGTCATGCCTTTGAAGTCTTTCACCATTTCAAATAAGTTTTTCGACTTCGTTTTTTTATGGTAATGCTGCCCTACTGATTGATAACCACTCACTTTTAGTTGTGAAGACTCAGAACCAAAATCAAGTCCGAAATGATGGAAACAACTGGCATGCGCCAGATAGAAATGTAGTTCACTATGATAGGTTTTATTATTCGAATCAAACACAAAATGACATCTGATAAAATCTTCTTTGAGGGGTTCATCCGGCAGATGGTCAATATAAGAACCATCTATTTTAAACTCAGACGTACTGTCAGTACAGGTATATCTGATTTGTCCCAACACAAAAGAATTCTGCTGTTGTGCAGCTATATTTTTGGGGTTAGGCTGAACTTTCGATGGGTTTTTCCAGTCGTTTTCTTCTTCTGTATTCTCTTCGATCGTAATCGGATTGGCAGAGGTTGACAATCTAATATTCAGCAGCTGGTTTGATTCTTCAAAAGAAGCTGAAAAATGGATATGATGAAGCGAAATATCGCTGGCATTACTGATGAGCGCCTGCATAGACTTGCTTTTATCGATAGAGAGAATCGTAAAAGGGTTATCCATTAAAGGCAATTCTATCACAAAAGACTCATGTTCTTGTGAGGTTCTGTTTTTTAAATCGAGATAATTAGTTCGTCTTCTGTTAATTATCAGCGGAAGGATATATTTCATACAAAAGGGGTTATGACAGTCTGATTAGTAAACAAAGTAGATATCCGCTATAGGCAATTGAATTAAATAGAGCCGAACTCTAATAGTTTTTCATAATGATGGTTCAAATATAAAATAATAAGCAAAGGCAGCCAATTTATTGGGATAGAAAAGAATGGTTTTAATACGTTTTATTTCATAATGCTGTAATTACAAGCAATAACGAAATAGTTGGAGGATATTATAAAAAATCATGACTAAATATTTTTAATGGAATTTTCTTCATTTAAGTGGAAAACCGCAAAAAAAACAATTCCAGTTTTAACACACTTTGGAGTGAAATTTGCTATAAAAATGAGTAAGTGGACCCAAAAATAAGCAGATTTTACCCATGCCAGGGCTTTTAATCTGTTCTTAAAATCAATTAAACCTTTATTTACGGACAAACTCTTCTGACTTATGCATGGTAAGCCCCTTAAAACGTTTCTATTAACTAAAAATAACTTTTGCGTGAAAACAACTGTCCAAACCCCACACAGGTCGTCTACTGACTTGCATGATGATCTCGCCAAAGAAATAAATCGGGTCAAAGAACTGCTAGACCTCTATCATTCATTACCAAATAATGTAGGTATTATTAGTGCTCAAAGATTAAAAATTCATCTGGCACATGCCGAAAAAGCCATAAGAGAAAACGATATTATTCAAATGCTGCAGATATACGGAATTTTGAAAGAATGCCAATAATAATTTACTTTTCGTTTACATTGTATGAGTAAAACCCATTACCCATGCAAGAACCATTGACCATCTGGCTTGATTTTGACGGAACCATTGTAGAGCATGCCTATCCATCAATAGGGCAATTGAATCCTTATGCTATTGAAGTGATTAAAAAACTGCAAAAGGCAGGGCATCGGATTATTTTTAACACGACCAGAATAGAGTTTAATAACGGTACTTTTGAAGAAGCCCTGGAATACCTGAAAGAACAGGGCATCGCTTTGAAGGAATATACCCCTCAAAAACTATACCCTTTACCTTTCAATATAGAAAGTATTGTCTTACATCAGGAAATGTTTATAGATGATATGGCAACCAATATACCCTTAACCGTTTGCAATGAATTACAAGGAATGATGGTTGATTGGGTAGCTTTAGAGCAGTTGTTTTTGGAGAAGGGGTTGATAACCCCACCCTGACCCTCCCGCGCGGCGTCCGCCCAACAATGGAGAGGGAATTAAAGGTCCCTTTCCCCATTGTTGGTGAAAGGGATTTAGGGCGACCCGCGTAGGGATAAGGGTTTAGACCAACCCCTCATACCTCTCCTTAATTATATTAAAATGCCAACGTTGATGCCCTACCGTGATGAAACCTATAGCCAATACCGAGTAGCTACCTTTGAAAGACAATCCGGTTCTTAATAGCATTTCGTCAGTAAAAGAATTGTATAAGGCTACAAAAGATGCCCGGACAATTTTCAACTCCTCAATGAGGTTTTCCAGGGTACGTTGACTGGCATTGGTGTTTCTGCCATACTCTTCTTCATCAAATGAGGGCATTCTGGCGGCTTCGCCTCTGGCAAAACATAAGGCACGATAAGCAAAAATGCGTTCGGTGTCTATCATGTGTTGCAGAATATCTTTAATAGTCCATTTGCCGGGTGCATAAACTTTGTCTCCTATGGCTTTCCAGCGTTCTAAAGGCAGGTTTTTCAATTCTTCCGCACTGATAGCCAAGGCTTCATTCAGGTCTACATCATCTGCCTGATTAATATATCTGTCGAAATATTCCGGCATTGGGTCAATATCTGATTTTTTCATTGATTTGATGTTTAATTTGAGTATATTATTTTATTGCACAAAATAAACGTTTTTAATGATTGCCTAATTTGGTCATAGAGACAAGGAAGTGCG
>CBIHRH010000399.1:0-5326 GCA_966212365.1 uncultured Emticicia sp.
GCACAATCCAGAGAGTAAATTGTGTTAAACCTACCAGAGCTACACCAATGATTTTACCCATCATCAACTCAAAAGGCTTGATAGATGAGATAATAACCTCAACGATACGGCTGGTTTTTTCTTCCATCACACTTCTCATTACCTGCACACCGAAGATAAACACAGTGATATAGATAAGGAAGGCACAAATATAGCCTATGACCGTAGCTGCTACTGAACTATTGCTTTTTTCACCCTCTTCGCTCAGACTGATAGTCTCGCTGTTTACATTCATTTTGGCATCTTCCAATACCTTTTGTGTAATACCCGCTTCGGTCAGTTTAATAGTCTCAATCTCGTTTTCGATGGTTTTTTCAATACCATTTTGCAATTCAATTGAAAGGCTTTTCTCCGAAAATATCTTTACACCCTTTGGATTCTCCATGATATCTTTCGGAATGAACACCAAAGCATCATAGTCACTCTTGGCAAATTCTTTCTTGGCATTGTCTAAAGTTGCCGATGAATAGCTATAAGCTAATTCTTCGGTATTTTTAAATTTGCCTTTGAATATATTACTTTCATCAATTACTTCAACTTTTTTAAGACTGATAGACGACATGGCCGTCCAGCCAATGAAACCGTAGAATGCACCAATCAGGAGTGGGCCTAGAATGGTCATTACAATAAATGACTTTTTGCGCACTCTGGTGAGGTATTCTCTTTTTAATACAAGAAATATGTTTTTCATGATAATTTTAAGCTTGTTTGAAGAATGAAATCAATGTCTTACTGCGGTATTTCATTGACTGCTGCAATGAAAATATCATTCATACTCGGAATATTCTCTCCAAAAGTACGTATCTCTACTTTATCAATTAACTGTCTGACCAGACTATTTACAGGTACTTCAGGTTTCAATTTAATCGTTGACTTTTTGTAATTATCCTCTACGGTATCGGTGCTCAGTACATCAAAGTCCTGAAAAGCACCACTTAAATCACCCATATATTCTACGCTATAGGTATGAGTCTTAAACTGTTCCTTGATTTGTTTTTTAGGACCATCCAATACCTTATGCGATTTGTTAATCAAAGCCACATTATCGCACAATTCCTCTACTGATTCCATGCGGTGGGTTGAGAAAATGATAGTTGTACCTTTTTTCTTCAATTCCAGAATCTCATCTTTTATCAGATTGGCATTAATCGGGTCAAAGCCTGAGAAAGGTTCATCCAGAATAATCAGTTGTGGCTCATGCAAAACAGTGGCTACAAACTGGATTTTCTGCTGCATACCTTTCGATAAGTCTTCTACATTTTTAGCCCACCAGGTTTTAATATCAAACTTAATAAACCACTCTTTCAATTTTTCCATTGCCTGTTTTTCTGACAACCCTTTTAACTGCGCCAGATACAGTAATTGCTCACCGACTTTCATTTTTTTGTAAAGTCCACGCTCTTCCGGCAAATAACCGATTTCTCTGATGTGCTCGGGTTTGAGTTTTTGCCCATCAAATAAAATATAACCTTCGTCTGGGCCGGTAATCTGATTAATAATACGAATGAGAGAGGTTTTTCCTGCGCCGTTTGGGCCTAACAGACCGAAGATTACGCCTTTTGGAACATTGATACTTACATCGTTGAGAGCCGTATGATTGGCATAGCGTTTCACAACATTGTGTACTTCCAGAATGTTATTCACTGTGGTTCTTAGTTGGTTTAGTGGCTCAAAGTTAAAGGTCTTATCAAAAATAATAAAGAAATCTGTATAAAAGGATTTATTCTTTCATGAAAGGCATTAAAAACTAAAAATCCATAAACTGTTAAATATCCGATAGATTTCAAGGGGAATAATTGCCTCAATGTTAGCTGCGTGGCAAGGGGTTGGGGGTATGGCGCGAAAAGGAGATAATGACTGCATTGCAGTCCAGTACATTAAAAAAGAAAGAGATGGTCAGCGACCATCTCTCTTGCATTATACTTGTTGAAACAAAACGTTTGTAGAATGTCTGATTAGTATAAGATTATTTTATATCAATACCCTGGATTTTGTTTTAAGCCTTGTTTGCCATCAGAAGTCTTGCTTTGGTTGATGGCAAACTCCGGAATAGGCAGGTATTCATCTTTACCTTTTTTGAATACCACGCCGGAGATGCTGGTTCTTGTTACCGATTCTCTTTTGATAAATTCGTTGATAACCACATCGGCAATGCCCCATCTTACCAGATCATAGAAACGGTGTCCTTCCATTGCCAATTCAATCAATCGCTCAAATCTTACCGCATCCCTTGCAGTGTTTTTATCTCCCCATGGAGCACTGTAAACAGCTACCTGATAGTCAGCAGCAGGTTTATCTCCATCCATCACTTTGGTCGATTTCACCGCACGATCGCGAACCATATTTACGTATTCCTGCGCTTTGGCAAGGCTTCCAACCTCAACTTCACATTCGGCAGCCATTAATAATAGATCGGCATAACGAAGCAGCAATACGTTTTTACCCAACTGGCTTTGACCCCACGAACCAGGTACCTGATATTTGCCTACCTCATCTTTCCATTGAATATGTTTGTTTGGTAACCAAGGGCCACCATTAGCCAGCTGGCGAATCCATGTAGCTTTAGCAAGACCAAAATCTTTATAAGGCACGCCAATACGACCAACTGTATAATCCAACCGGGTATCTAATTGTCCTCTGTCCGGATAATCTGTCGGGTTTGACTCCTGGCTTTTTACGTTAACTGCGTTAGATGTATAAAGTAAAGGTAATCCGCCTTGAGTACGATAGGCATTTACTAATGTTTGTGATGGTTGATGGAAACCACAGCAACCGCCGGGACCATCGTTATGAGGGTTGGTTAATTCACCTTCTTTATCGCTGTTAGCACCGCCTGTACCATCACCAACGGTATATTGAATACCAAACATCGCTTCTTTGCCATTTTCATAATCACCTCTGAACACATCTTTGAAATCGCCTTGCAGACCATATTTCTCGCCTTTAGAAGTTACACCATTCGCAATGATAGCATCAAATACGGCTTTAGCTTCTGCATACTTGTTTTGATAAAGCAATGCTTTTGCATAATAGGCTCCGGCTGCCCATTTGTTAACACGACCAATCTGTGCTTGTGTAGCAGGGAGGTTATCATAGTCAAATTTCAAATCAGCTTCAATCTGAGGCCAGATACTCGCCTCATTGGTCAGGGCTTTGTATTGGTCGGTGGAAGTAACTTTTTCGTCTACATACGGCACATTATTAAAGTTTCTTTTCGCTTCAAAATGGTTGAATCCTCTCAGAAAGCGGGCTTCTGCAATGATATTCTTCTTACTGGTTTCTGTAAGCCCCGGTACTTTTTCAACAATGCGTAATACAATGTTTGCCATTCCGATAGCATCATAAACGGCTTTCCACTTGTTAGTTACTGAAGGGTTACTTGGTAATACCTCAAAACGTTCAGTAGGGTTAATTTCTGTCGCCTGGTCAAGAGATTCTGATCCTTTATAGGCATCATCAGAGCGGATACTTCCCCACAACCAGTTGCTGGCACTTGTATACCATGCCGCAATCTGATTTCCGGTTAATGCACGGTAAGCCACAATCAGGGCACCATTTACCCCATTTTCGTTGGTAATGGCTTCTTCAGAGATTGCTCCGAGTGGTGGGCGATCAAGGAACTCGTCTTTACACGAGACCACCACCATCAGCGAGAGCACAATTGAAGTTGAGAAAATTAAAATATATTTTTTCATCTTTTTAAAGAGTTTTAAATGAATGTCAAGAATTATAGTCCGATGTTCACACCCAAAAGCACAGTTCTTGGTGCAGGAGTTCTGAACTGGTCAACTCCCATTTGTAATTCGCTATTACCTAAGATTCCGATATCAGGGTCTGAACCTGAGTATTTGGTAATAGTGAATAAGTTCTGTACCTGTACATATATTCTTGCTCTGCTCATGCCTGCTTTACCAATCCATTTAAGTGGCAAAGTATAACCCAACTGTGCCTGACGGGCACGTAAGAATGAACCATTTTCTACATAATAAGAGGTTGAAATTGAACCTGAATAAGTATCATTGGCATTCAATATCGGCAATCGTCCGCTTGTATTCTGTGGGGTCCATGAATCGGTTAATACTTCTGTATTATAGCCACCTACGAAACCTCTCAGGTGAGTAGCCCATTTGGTATAATTATAAATATCGTTACCGTAGTTCCAGAAAAGGAAAGTCTGGAAATCGAAGTTTTTGTAAGTCAAAGAGATATCGGTACCAATCTGGAATTTAGGAATCGGGTTACCGATATAAGTCTGATCATTACCGTCAATCACTTTATCTCCGTTAATATCCTTGATTTTCCATGAACCTACTCTTTTATAAGGCATAGCTGCGTGGGCATCAACTTCTGCCTGATTCTGGAAGTTACCTTCTACTACCCAACCCCAGAATGATGCCAATGGGCGACCACCTTCTACACGTTGGATATTACCCAGACGACCTGCACCAAATAATAGTGCAGAACTACCTTCTGCATCAATCTTCACTGCTTCGTTTTTATAGTGCGTAAAGGTAGCTCCGATGCTATAGCCTAAATCAGTTGTAAATTTACCTTTGGTACTAACCGCGATGTCAATACCTTTATTAACCATTGTACCAACGTTGATTTTAGGCTGACCAACTGTTGGCTCTAATCCGTTTGGTTGTCTGTCAACCAAAAGGTCTTTGGTTGTATTATTGAAATACTCAATGCTGAAATCCAGTTTGCCATTCCATAGGGTACCATCCAGACCTACATTTGTCATTTCGGCAGCTTCCCATTTAGTAGCAGGGTTACCTACTACGTTCGGCCGATAACCAATCACAGGTAAACCGTTTCCTCCGGTAATATCATATGCCGTACTGCCTAAACCTGCAGAGTAGAAAGAATAAGCATTGGCCGAACCAACGTTACGTTGGCTACCCATTTGTCCCCAGCCGGCTCTTAGTTTCAGGTCGGTTACAAACGGAATGGCTTTCATAAATGCTTCTTCAGAAAGTCTCCAGCCAATACCAAAGGCAGGGAAAATACCTACCCGGCTTTCAGGGCCGAATACTGATGAAGCATCACGACGCACAGTTGCACTGAACAAGTATCTATCCATTAATTGATATTCAGCTTTACCCATCAGTGAATAAAGGGTACGTGGTGTTCCGGGCGAGCCACCGTTTTGCGGTAGGTTTTTACCTGTATTCAACGACCAGAAATCAGGGTCATTGAAATCATAGTCAGTTCTACTGCCCGAGATACCTCTTGACTGACTAAAGATGGATTCGGTAGCTGCAAAGAGTTTCAACGAATGGTCTTT
>CBIHRH010000400.1:0-5311 GCA_966212365.1 uncultured Emticicia sp.
AAAGAGTTAAATTAACCTCACCCCCAACCCCTCTCCTCTTTCAGGAGAGGGGCTAAAAAGTCTCCCTCTCCCTTGGGAGAGGGAGATTTAGAGGGTGAGGGAAACCTATAATTCAATCCTAAAAAATAAACTATGAACGCTCAACCAAACACGCTGAAACTCCTTGTGGTTGTCACAGGGATATTTCTGTTTGTGGCTTCTTACACAAGCTTAAAGGACAATCCGGCTACTGCGGATGAAAACCCTAAGATTGCTAAGTTAAAACTACAACCCGGTTTTAAGGCCGAACACCTCTATAGCCCATCCGAAAACGAACAAGGTTCGTGGGTATCCATGGCATTCGACGACAAAGGCCGTATGATTGCCTCAGATCAATACGGTATCCTATACCGTCTGACTATCCCTGCTATTGGTCAGGGAACTACTCCAAAAGTAGAAAAATTGACTATTCAGGGGGATACTGTTGCGTTGGGTAATGCACAAGGCTTATTGTATGCTTTCAATAGCCTGTATGTGATGATGAATAACAGCGCCAACAAGAAATTCCCTAGAAAAAGTGGCTTGTATCGCCTGCAGGATACCAACGGCGACGACCAATTTGATAAGGTAACTCTCATGAAAGAATTACAAGGTGATGGCGAACATGGCCCGCACAGTGTGATACTATCGTTTGACAAAAAATCTTTGTACATCGTAGCAGGTAACTATACTGACCCTCCAAAATTTGATTCTTATCGCCTGCCTCCAAACTGGAAATACGATAAATTATTCCCACATATCAAAGACCCGAGAGGCCATGCTACCGACCGTACCGAACCGGGTGGCTGGATTGCCAACGTTGACCCTGAAGGTAAACATTGGGAACTGGTAAGCGGCGGTTATAGAAATACTTACGATATTGCCTTCAACGAAGTAGGTGATTTGTTTGCTTATGATTCTGATATGGAGTGGGATTTCGGTTTGCCGTGGTATCGCCCGACGCGTATCTGTCATGTAACCAGTGGTAGTGAATACGGCTGGAGAACGGGCTCAGGTACCTGGGAACCAACGTTACCAGACAACCTCCCTCCGGTGCTTGGTATCGGACAAGGCTCACCTACTAACTTATTGCATACAAAAGATGCGAAGTTCCCAGCAAAATATAAAAACACTTTACTGGCATTCGACTGGAGCTTTGGTATTGTGCATGCCATTCACTTAAAACCAAGTGGCTCTACTTATTCGGCTGAAAGAGACGAATTTTTATCAGGTTTACCATTGCCATTAACTGATGGAGCCATTGGTCCTGATGGTGCCTTATACTTCCTGACAGGTGGACGTCGTTTGGAATCAGACTTATATCGGGTATATTATAATGGTTCAGAAAGCACTGATGTGTCGGTAGCTACTGCATCTACGAAAGAAAACACTTTGAGAAGAGAGCTGGAAGCTTTCCATGGTGAACCAAACAGTATGGCCGTAGATAAAGCATGGCCAAACCTGAGCCACCCTGACCGCTTTATACGCTATGCTGCCAGAATGGCTTTAGAACACCAACCTGTTGCCGAATGGCAGGATAAAGCTCTGGCAGAAAAAGACCCTGTTAAAGTGATTAATACGATGATTGCTTTGGCTCGTCATGGTAATGCAGATCAGAAAGAAAACATTCTGAAATCACTATTAGGGGTCAACTATCGTACTTTATCAGAATCACAACAGGTAGATGTATTGCGTGCGTTTGAGTTGGTATTTACAAGAATGGGCATGCCAAGTGCTGCTACTAAAGCTAAGGTAATTGCCTATATGAGCCCTAATTTCCCTTCAAGCGGCAATGAACAGAACAAAATCTTGAGTAGAACGCTGGTTTATCTGGATGCTCCGGGAGTAGTGGCTAAATGTGTAGCTATGTTGGATAAAAAAGAAGCTGCGGGAACAATAGCGGGAGGACAAACGGCTACCTCTTCTGCCGACTTAATCATGCGTAATCCGGCTTATGGTTTAGATATTGCCAAAATGTTGGAAAAAACACCTCCGGTGCAACAAACCTATATTGCTACAGTATTAACTTCTGCCAAAAATGGTTGGACACCACAACTGAGAGAAAAATACTTTAAATGGCTGGGCAATGCCTTAAACTATCGCGGTGGAAATAGTTATATTGGTTTTATAGACCGGATGCAGAAACTGGCATTAGCCAATGTACCTAAGACGCAGGTAGCCCATTACGAAAAATTATCAAGAGCTGATTTGCTTACCAAGTCAGGGAATGATTTGGTGGTAAAAAATTATCCGAAAGGCCCTGGTAAGAATTGGAAATTAGACTTTGCTGTGGAATCAGTGGAAAAGGGTTTAACGAATCGTAATTTCCAGCAAGGTAAAGATATGTATAATGCTATTACCTGTAGCCGTTGCCATAGCATGGGTGGTGAGGGCGGAAATGTTGGCCCTGATTTAACCCAATTAGGTACGCGTTTCACAACAAAAGATATTCTGGAGGCTATCATTGACCCAAGCAAAGCGGTATCAGACCAATATGCTGCTACACAATTTATCCTGAAAAACGGAGATTCGGTGGTGGGTCGTTTGGCCAATGAAGATAATAATGCTTATTATGTATCTCAGAACCCTTATGCACCTGATATGCTGATGAAGTTAGCAAAAAAAGACGTAGCTTCAAGCAAATATTCGTCAGTATCGGTGATGTTGCCAGGCCTTATCAATGGGTTGAATGAGGAAGAATTGAGAGACTTGATAGCCTATCTTAAATCGGGAGGTAACGAAAACCATCAGATTTTTGCCCGTAAGGATGGGAAGTGATATATCGTCGTCGTTCACCGAATAAAACGGTCCGCCGTCGTGGTCGGTGTCTAAAACAACAAAGGATATATTTAATAGTATGGCCGACTTAAGTCGGCCTATGTAAAGAACGTAACCTTTGTTATTTTAGGTGGTGAATTCATTCACTGTGTGTATGGACGGATTTCAAACAATATCTAATCATTAAACCAACGGCTATGGCAAATAAAAAACTAAATTTTAATGGGAGATTCGCCTTTTTTTTAGCCGGATTTTCGTTTTTGTTTTTGAGTCAGGTTGTGGCACAGAAAGCAGCAAAGCAACCTATTAATGTATTGATAATAGACGGACAGAATAACCATAAAAACTGGCCGCAAACTACCCAACTGATGAAAGGCTATCTGGAAGAAACAGGGCTTTTTAAAGTAAATGTAGCCACTACACCGCCAGAGGGTGGAGATATGGAAACGTTCAAGCCGGACTTCTCGCAATATCAGGTTGTCCTATCAAACTATAACGGAGATTCATGGTCTAAAACTACCAATGATGCCTTTGAAAAATTTGTCAGCAATGGTGGTGGTTTTGTTAGTGTTCATGCTGCAGATAATGCTTTTCCTGAATGGGAAGCCTACAATAAAATGATTGGCATAGGGGGTTGGGGCAACCGTAATGAAAAATCAGGGCCATACGTTTATTATGATGAAGAAAAGCATACATTCGTACAGGATAATAGTGCAGGGCATGGTGGTAGTCATGGGGTAGAACATCAGTTTCTAGTGAAAGTACATAATACCAAACACCCCATTACCAAAGGTTTACCAACAGCATGGTTGCATGAAAAAGATGAACTGTATGATAGATTAAGAGGCCCTGCCGAAAATCTGGAAGTATTGGCTACCGCTTATAGTGATAAAGAAAAGAGAGGGTCTGGTAGGATAGAGCCAATGTTAATGACCACAACCTATGGCAAAGGTAAAATCTTTCATACCACGCTCGGGCATGGCAATTACTCGCAAAAATGCAAAGGCTTTATTACTACTTTGCAGAGAGGTACCGAATGGGTAGCCACAGGAAAAGTAACTCAGGCTGTTCCTAAGGATTTTCCAACGGCAGAGACTGTAAGCATCAGAGAAAATTAATGAAACTACTATTTAATTTTAAATAAATAAACAATGGAATCGAACTCATCTCGTCGTTCAGCCTTAAAAAATATTATAGGTAGCGCGGCCATATTATCAGCCCCGATGACACTTACCGAAGCTTTTGCAGCCAATGAAAAAGTATTAGGCAGCGAACTGAATGGGAAAATCAACCACTCGGTTTGTCGTTGGTGTTATAGCAAAATACCTTTAGAAGACCTTTGTAAAGAGGTGGCTGCTATGGGTATGAAATCAATAGAATTACAAGGGCCAGAAGATTGGCCAACGCTCAAGAAATATGGCCTTCATTGTGCCATGCCTTGGGGAGCAGGAATGGGTATTGAAAAAGGATTTAACAATCCGGCACTACATGATGAGCTGGTTGCCAGTTATGAAGCTATTTTCCCTAAATTGAAAGCAGCAGGTTATGACAAAGTCATTTGTTTTTCGGGCAACAGAAAAGGGATGTCAAACGAAGAAGGTATGGAAAACTGTGCCAAAGGTTTGAAAAGACTCATGTCCTCGGCCGAAAAACATGGCGTTACGATGGTAATGGAGCTATTGAACAGCAAGGTAAATCACAAAGATTATATGTGCGACTATAGCAAGTGGGGCGTTGATTTATGTGATAAGGTAGGTTCAGAAAGATTCAAATTGTTATATGATATCTACCATATGCAGATTATGGAAGGGGACGTAATTGCTACTATCAAAAAATATCACCCATATTTTGCACATTATCACACCGGTGGGGTACCAGGCCGTGCGGAAATTGATGATACACAGGAACTGAACTACCCTGCAATTATGCGCGCTATTGTAGAAACAGGCTATAAAGGCTATGTAGGACAAGAATTTGTACCAAAACGCGCCGACCAGATAGCTTCTTTGAAACAAGGAATGAAAATATGTGATATAGCTTAATACAAAGCCTGTATAAACATGAAAGCCGCTTCAAGAGCGGCTTTCATGTTTTATAAAATTGTGAAACATTGTGCTTTTAGTGTACATTGTGGCAAAATAAATGCAACTATTTCTTAAACAAAGAATCCACAAATTCCATTTTATTGAATACCTGCAAATCATCCATTTGCTCGCCTACCCCAATATATTTTACAGGAATCTTAAATTCATCTGAAATACCAATCACAACACCACCTTTGGCAGTGCCATCCAGTTTAGTAATAGTCAGTGAGTCGATCTCTGTTACTTTCGTAAACTCACGGGCTTGAATAACAGCATTTTGTCCGGTACTTCCGTCTAATACCAACATCACTTCATGCGGCGCTTCCGGTAAGAACTTCTGAACAACCCGCTTAATTTTTCCTAACTCGTTCATCAGGTTTACTTTGGTATGCAAACGCCCTGCTGTATCAATAATGATAATATCGGCGTTC
>CBIHRH010000401.1:0-5305 GCA_966212365.1 uncultured Emticicia sp.
CTCGAAATTGTTGATGTAACAGGTAAAGTAATCTATCAGGAGACTACAAATTTGCAGCAAGGAGAAAATAGCAAGACTATAAAAATTAATCATCTCCCAGGGGGGGGCTATATCGTTAGAATCCTGAACTTTACGAAGAAGTTTGTAAAAGAATAAGAACAGACTTTTTTAAGGCAAGTCATACAAGGTTTTACGAAATTGTCTAGTATAACTCTATGGTAAATCTAAAAACATTTTAGGTAGTCGGAAGAAAATCGAACAACTTACTACTTTCTGATGTTTCTAAAGTCGAAACCATTCTTCATAAAATATGCCCAATCAACTCATTCATGAAACAAGTCCGTATTTGCTGCAACATGCCCACAATCCTGTTGAATGGTATCCATGGGGGGAAACGGCACTGCAAAAAGCCAAAACTGAGAATAAACCTATATTGGTAAGTATCGGTTATTCGGCCTGCCATTGGTGCCATGTGATGGAACGTGAATCGTTTGAAAATAAGCAGATAGCGGCCTTGATGAATGAGCATCTGATTTGCATTAAAGTAGATAGAGAAGAGCGTCCGGACGTAGATGCCATTTATATGGAATCTCTGCAAGCGATGGGTGTGCGTGGAGGGTGGCCTTTAAACGTATTTCTGATGCCCGATGCTCAACCATTTTATGGGGGTACGTATTTCCCTCCACAAAACTGGGCTAATCTGGTAGTAAGCATTAAAAGAGCTTTTGATGAAAATTATAATAAATTGCAGGAGTCAGCAGAGGGATTTACACAGAATATGCTTTTTAAAGAATCAGAAAAATATGGCTTGAAGGCTGACGATGAATTGATTTTTACGGAAGAAGAATTGGTAACAATATTCAATCGTATCAGGGCAGACTTTGATTATGAGAAAGGAGGGATGAACCGTGCGCCTAAATTCCCGATGCCAAGTATCTGGAAATTCCTGCTCCGTTATTATTCAGTTACTAAAGATGAACGAGCCTTGCAACATATCAGCCTCACACTTGATAGATTGTCTTTTGGTGGTATATATGATATTTTAGGTGGAGGATGGACTCGCTATTCAACCGATGAAGACTGGAAAGTACCACATTTTGAAAAAATGTTATATGATAATGGTCAATTGGTGTCACTATATGCTGAAGCCTATGCCCTTACGAAAGACTCTCTTTATAAAGATAAGGTAAAGCAGACCATTGAATGGTTGGAAAGAGAAATGACTAGTGAAGAGAAAGGATTTTATTCTGCACTGGATGCCGATAGTGAAGGAGAAGAGGGGAAATTTTACATATGGTCGAAAAAAGAGATAGAGTATATACTTGCTGAGCAATCGAAAGAGTTTTGCGAAGTATTTGATATAACTGAAGAAGGCAACTGGGAGCATGGAAACAATATCCTGCATTTGGAAGACAGACTTTGGGCGGTAGATAATAATAAATGGGATAAAATGTTTGCTCAATTATTAGAGCAACGAAATATACGTGTTCGTCCGGGATTAGACGACAAAATTCTATGTTCATGGAATGGTCTGATGCTGAAAGGACTGGTTGATGCCTACCGTTATATCAATGAGCCCAATTTTTTAAGATTGGCATTAGAAAACGCTCAGTTTCTGAAAGAAAAAATGAGCACAAAAGTATTGACCGAGGAAGGTAAGGAGGGGAGAGGTTTATGGCATAACTACAAAAATGGCAGAGCTACCCTAATAGCTTATCTGGAGGATTATGCCAGTGTAATCGATGCTTACACGGCTTTATATCAGGTGACTTTTGATGAGCAATGGCTCAAAGAGGCTGAAATGTTAGCTGATTATACCATTGCAAATTTTTATGATATAGAAGATGAATTTTTCTATTTCACTGACAGTCAAGGTGAGCAATTGATAGCCCGCAAAAAGGAGCTTTTTGATAATGTAATTCCGGCATCGAACTCAATTATGGCAAGTAATCTATATAATTTGGGGCTAATTCTCGATAGAAGCGATTTTATGGATATTAGTAAAAAGATGTTGGGGA
The DNA here is from genome assembly GCA_966212365.1 of uncultured Emticicia sp. GTDB lineage: Bacteria > Bacteroidota > Bacteroidia > Cytophagales > Spirosomataceae > Emticicia. The sequence goes on from CBIHRH010000401.1 coordinate 2,019, forward strand.
AAATGAAAAAACTGGTATTAACCGAAACCCAATGGCTCACTAACTGGGCAACCCTTGCTACCCAATTTGCCAGACCAACAGCCGAAGTAGCCATTGTAGGTAATGATTTTGAGCATGTAAGAGCTATTTTAGACGAAACATATGCACCTAATAAAGTATATGTAGGCACGGCTCGGGCATCAGATTTGCCATTGTTGCAAAACCGAAGTGCCAAAAGTGCCGAAACTATGATATATGTCTGTTATGATAAAACTTGCCAGTTACCCACATCAGACATCAATCAGGTATTGGAATTAATGAAATAAAAGATTTTTTTATACTGACACCACCTTATAAAATATTCCCGCTAAGCGATTCATCCGTCACTATTGATTTTGGTGCTGTGATTGATATTGGTATTAGTACAATTGTTGCCCAACTATTTGATAATTGTAATTCGCATCCCTTTGAGGGCTTTATAGAAGCCGTTCCTGCTTATGCCTCTCTTACAGTTTTTTATGATGTTTTACAAGTAAGAGAAGCCCACCCAAATGTTAGCATTGCTTATTCGGTTGCAGAAAACTATCTGGTCGCATCCTTAAAAAATCTTGCATCAGCTGATACAAAAAAAACCGCATTGATAGAAATACCTGTCGTATATGATGGTGAAGATCTGGCTTTTGTAGCCGCACACACAAAATTAAGTGCAGAAGAGGTAATAAAAATACATACTCATTCTACCTATCGAGTATATATGATGGGATTTTTACCGGGCTTTGCCTATTTAGGAGGAATGGACGAAAGAATAGCTACACCTCGGAAATCAACCCCACGAACCAAAGTGCCTGCAGGAAGTGTAGGCATCGCAGGTAAACAAACAGGCATTTACCCTCTAGAAAGCCCTGGTGGCTGGCAATTGATTGGCAGAACTTCCTTGCCCTTATTTAATATGGATTCCTCTAATCCTGCGCTTTTGAAGGCTGGGGATTTGGTTAGGTTTGTGCAGGTAGGTAAATAATCATATTGATTTTATAACCTTTTTTTCTTCCAAATGAAAATATTTGTAATTATGCAGATACACTGCGTACCGATGTTGTAGGTTTATCGCAAAATTAAAAATTGTTATGAGCTCCTGTGAGAGAACAGCTTTTCAAAATACTAAAGGTCAGAAATTGAAATCTTACATCATTATACATACCAATTCATATAAGTCATTTCTGCAGCTTTTTGACAGAAATGAGCTCTTAGAGGATTTTGAATTTGGTGATACAGGATACAAAAGGGAGGGATATGTTGATGAAAAAATATTTAACGGTCTACATAGAGTAGGGAATATTCTGGATTTTGATTACGATTCTGAAGAACCAATTATATTCAATGCTAAAATATACAAATTGGAGATTGAATTGATTGGTACTTATCAGGTTCGGCAATACAGAGTATTCGGAGAAGATTTTAAGTTAAGGGTTTTGATTAATAAGATGGTTGAATTGAATGCCTATGATCCAGATAGTTATATTCATTCTGAAATTCAGCAAATGTATGCTTCAATTTAAGATTATTCAGGTTTTGTTAATTTAAAACTTCCTATCTTTGAGCCCATTCAACACTATTTACTTAAACCTATGATACAAGCAAAAGCCGCCATTGCAGATGGGCAAGGCAATTTTTCAATCCAAAACATTGAAGTGAATGAGGTCCCTGTACAGGACGAAGTACTTATACAAGTAAAAGCCGCAGGTATCTGCCATACCGACTGGGATTCTCAATCCTGGAGTAAACCTTTAATCATGGGTCATGAAGGAGCTGGTATTGTAGTAAAAGCCGGCCCTGAGGTAAAAAAACTACAACCAGGTGATAAAGTTATACTCAATTGGGCTATACCCTGTTATCAATGTTTTCAATGTCAAGAGGGTAACCAACATATTTGTGAAGTTAATTCACCTGTTACAGCAGGTAATAAAGTATCGGGTGGGCACGCTCGTTTAGAGGCTTCAACGCTAAATAATACCCCTATAGAACGCTCATTTAGTTTGGGTACTATGTCCGAGTATACTTTAGTACGTGAAGCTGCTTGTGTAAAAATCAATGTAGATATTCCTTTTTCTTCAGCTGCTATTATTAGTTGTGGAGTCATGACAGGCTATGGCTCTGTGGTGAATGCTGCCAAAGTAAAAGCTGGCTCATCAGTAGTAGTTTTAGGTACAGGCGGGGTTGGGCTAAATGTGATTCAAGGAGCAAGAATAGCCGGAGCAGCCAAAATCATTGGCGTAGATATTAACCCATCCAGACTTGAAATGGCTATTGAATATGGAGCAACTCATACTATTCAGGCATCAAAAGATGATGTTGGACTAATTGAAGCTGCAAAAAAAGTAAAAGACCTGACCCACCGTGGTGCTGATTATGCTTTTGAGTGTACAGCTATCCCTGCATTAGGTGCTGCACCTTTGGCCATGGTGCGCAATGCAGGTATAGCAATACAAGTAAGTGGTATTGAGCAGGAAATCAGTATAGATATGAATCTGTTTGAATGGGATAAAACCTATATTAATCCATTGTATGGCAAAGCTCGTCCACAAATTGATTTCCCGATTTTACAGGAACTCTACCAGAAAGGCGACCTCATTTTAGATAAAATGGTTACAAAAACCTATGCCTTAAATGAACTCAGCAAGGCCTTTTCAGATATGCACCAGGGGTTGAATGCTAAAGGAGTAATTGTTTTTTAAAAATCAAAGATGGACCAGACTTTTATTTAGAAGCCATGCACTAATGAACGGCAATAATTTCTACTTTCTTTATTCCCTTCAGGTGTAGTTCAATATGCCGGTCTTTGGCTTTGTTCCCATATTCACTAATGGCCTCTAGTATGTCATAATCAATAAAATTGCATTCACTACCATCAATAGTTAATACACTGTATTCTTCAATCTGATCTAGCGCTTTTCGTAGATTTACCTTGTTTAAAAAAGTTACATTAGTGTTCAACTTGATGTAGTAGTTTGGTATCCCTAGTTGCGTTGTTTCAGTAATTTTATATTCGGCCTTAAAGTTATTCTGAATAATAAAATAAACACTTATCAAGAGTCCGATACCAACCCCAATCAATAAGTCGGTTAATAATATAATCACAATTGTAAGTATAAAAGGTAGAAATTGCTTCAATCCCAGGTTCCACATATCTTTAAAAACCTTAGGTTTTGTCAGATTGTACCCGGTTATAAGCAATATAGAAGCAAGTGAAGCAAAAGGTATTTTGTTCAGCAAGAATGGAATCAATGTTACCGCCAGAAGTAAGAAAATAC